>DHUT01000024.1:15913-17020 GCA_002409285.1 Firmicutes bacterium UBA5227
TTGACCTAATTTTCGATGAGCCAGCTGACCTACTTTTAGTTTAGCATAAGCACATAGAGATACCTTGCCCGGAAAGTGAGCAATGGAATGAGCAGGGACGAAGCAATAAAGATGTCTATGGAAGAATGTATAAACAGAGGTGTGCTTAAAGAATTCCTGCTAAATTATGGATCAGAGGTGCATAATATGTTATTTGCAGAAGATGATGGTGAAAAACCAAAAGCTGCTTGAGGGACTTTTTTGTTTCTTTTTTGCACGGGAGCATCTATAATAGAAGTGGAAACAATGACGGAAAAGGGTGAAACGCGTGTGGAAAGATAATATAATTATAACGAATCGGAAGGAAGAAGTGCTCCATGCAGGGCTTACGACAGACGGCGAAGAAGTATGCTTTGCGTACAGCGGAAGTCAGTATCCCCCTTCTGTCCATAGGAAACAGTAGGGGATGTTATAAATTTTCTCATTAAGAAAACAATGTATAAGCTAAAATCATACTTGGGCAAAATATTCATCCTTAAGCATGGACATTAGATGAACATCATGGAGTTTTCCGTTTTTCCTGCAGGATCTCCTTAAGACGCCTTCATATTGGAAACCTAAGGATTGATATAGATGGGCTGCAGGATTTCCTGTATAATGGTCAAGATATAATCTTTCTATATTCCATTCTTCAAATGCTAACTTCATTAATGCCTGCATAGCTTGTTTTCCATACCCTTTACCACGAAGTGGAAGAGCGCCAATATAAATTCTGAAGATTTCAGCTTTCCAACCTGTATTTATATCATTTAAAACAATTCTTCCAATGGGTTCATCTGTTTCCTTAAGAATAATAGTATACTGTCTCTTAAAGTCATCCTCGTCATCATGTATAAAGGTGCGGACAACTGTGTCATAAGTCTGATTTGTATCTATACTAAAGAAATTGGAAACTTCAGGTTTAACTTCCCACTCATAAAAATAATCGATATCTTCGATAATTGACTTTCTTATTATTAAATCCCTGGTAAATAACATATATTGACCTCCCTTTCTTAAATTCTATCATTATGCCTGATTATTGTCAAACCTCCTGATGATGGAACAAAGGAATTAAGTCATCAGATT
>DHUT01000091.1:0-18796 GCA_002409285.1 Firmicutes bacterium UBA5227
TCATAAGCTACTTTACACTATCTAGAAAATGGGATATGCCCTTAGGTATATCCCATTCAATTACATAAACAGTTCCCTACGTTGGCATTATCCATACAGGTACGGCTAATTTTTACTTAATTTTTTCATTATCCAACGGAGAGTCGCAGGGCGCCTGATTTTTAAAATCTGTTACTGCTTTTTTCACTCTGTTAAGTGACGCTAATGTTCCCGGACCGGCAATGCATCCTCCCGGGCATGCCATCCCTTCAAGCAGGTATCCATTCTTTTTCCCTGCTTTTGCAACTTTCATAAGTTTAACGCACTCATGAAGAGTAGAGGCACCTTCCACATTGATTTCCCTTGAAGGATCCATAGTAAGGGCAGTTTTTTTAACTGCTTCCGCCACTCCTCCTGCTATTGCATATCCACGGCCAAGTGAAGATGCATCCTGTATTTCACTGGATACTTCTATCTCTGATAATTCTATTCCCCTGGCAACAAACATACCCATAAGCTCCTCAAAGGTTATTACAAAATGCACATAATCTTTAACATCCTCTCTCAGTGCTTCCAGCTTCTTTGAAATACAAGGACCTATGAAGGTCACTCTTGCATCAGGGTCTTTCTCCTTGATATATTTTGCGGTTTCAACCATGGGAGAAGAAGAATCTGATATATATTGATATTGATCGGGAAACAGTTTTTTAACCATTATGGCCCATGAATTGCAGCAACTGGTTCCCATATAAGGAATTTCATCCGGTACTTTTTCAAGAAATTCTTTTGCCTCCCGCATTGTCGTAATGTCCGCTCCCAGGCTTACCTCCACAACATCCTTAAATCCAAGCTGTTTTATGCCTTCAAATATTTGAACAGGAGAAGCCAGTGGTCCAAACTGTCCTAAAAATGACGGTGCAATTATAGCGTACATATGATTATTGGACTTTAATGCCTTAATAAGCTGATAAATTTGAGACTTGTCAGAAATAGCTCCATAGGGGCACTGAACAATACAATTTCCACAGGATACGCATCTGTCCATGTTTATCTTTGCCCTTCCCAAATAATCGCTCTCAATGGCGTTTACACCACATGCTGCGGCACACGGTCTGTCATACTGAACAATTGCACTGTATGGGCATGTTTCTTTACATCTGCCGCATTTGATACATTTATCCTGATCAATGATCGCCCTGTCCTTTCCTATAGAAACAGCATTGGTCGGACATACATTGGTGCATGGGTGAGCCAGGCATTTCCTGCAGTTGTCTGTTACATACAATGCTTTGGTAGGGCATGCTTCACACGCAAAGGTAATAACATTTACTAAGGGCTCAATAAACTGTGTTTTATCTACGTCCACTTCGGATATACCATCGGTGACGCGTTGATATTCAGTGGGCTTTCTCGCATTTAACCCCATTGTAAGTCTCAATCGCTCATCTACTATAGCTCTCTCTCTGAACACGCTGTCTCTATACGTAGCTACTTCTCCGGGTAAAATCTCAAATGATGATTTTTCAAGTTCGCTTAAATCGTCTCCGTCATAAGCCATCTTAGCAATCCTTGCAAACACCTGCCTCCTTATACGTACAAGATCAACATAACTTTCTTTCATGCTTTTTCCTCCAAGTCTATTCTGTTAGTGTTTCTGTCATTTTCTTATTTTCTTAACAATTTTTTCCATTACAGCCTGCCCGGTGGCGTTAATCATAGTCTCATCATCAATAACCACAACAGGAGCAATCTCTTTATCTGTATTTTTGCAAAATCCCATGCATTTAATTGCCTCTACCTCAAGCTCTTCATCAT
Source organism: Firmicutes bacterium UBA5227 (assembly GCA_002409285.1). Taxonomy (GTDB): domain Bacteria; phylum Bacillota; class Clostridia; order Tissierellales; family Sedimentibacteraceae; genus Sedimentibacter. The sequence continues at coordinate 1,795 of DHUT01000091.1, forward strand.
TATAGCTATCAGGATCTTCGCTAATAATATCCCTTAAATCATCAATTTGATCTAAAATACTCATTGAACCCAATAAAGTACAGTTTGAACCCACACAAACTTTTACCTTCATCATATTTCCTCCAAAATTTCATTTTATAACATCACATACATTATATATTATAAAAGTACATATTTCCATAAAAAAATTAATAGCTTTAAAAATAATGACTCTTTTTTCACATTTTTTACCCGGAATAACTATATTTTATAAATTTTTTCATTTGAAGTGGTTTTCGACTCACTCTATGATTTAATAACAAGATTAATTAATTCTTTTTTCAAATCTTTTGCTAAGGCATTTTCTTGTACTTCTAATTGATTAAGCTTATTTATAACACTTTCAACCTGATTTTTCACAGAAAAAACATTTTCGGAAGAATCCTTTATTTTTGATTGCATGTACCAATCTGATATAAACCCGTCAAAAAATATATCTGCAAACTTGGCAAAGCCATCTGTTTCTATATAAATATCAGAATTTATTTTCACGTCTGCAAGCTCGGTATTAAATTTACGCAGCAAAGACTGTGCTCTCTCTACTTCATGCTTTGTATCATCAATTCTCGAATGCTTGGCTAAATCTGCAATCAGTCCTCCGCCTAATATATCCCAGGTTCCCCATTCTTCCGCACTACTCAAGCTGTCGAGGGCATTGTTAAGGCTGTCAACAGCACTGTTGCCGGCTTGGATGGCTTCTTTCAGCTCCTTTGTTCTATTTTGAGAATCGCTAATTCTCTGAGTGATATCTAAAATCTTATTTGCGGTAGTTGCGTCAGTTTTCATAAGCAAATCTTTTTTCTCGGCATAGAGTGAATCATACCGGCTACTGCATTCTTTATACTCATTGCGTTCCATTGACAGCTTATCAATTTCATATTCGATATTTTCTAAATCCATTAATGCCTGGTTATATTTTAGTCTTGCGGTTAAAGCTTCCTGCTGTTCTTTCTCCAGCTTATCATCTAATTTACCTATGGTTGAATAAAAGATTGATGCAAAGCTCTTTTTACTTAACTTATCAACATCTTCATTTTCTTTTTCCAATATATCTTTTAATTTTGACACTTTATTCTTTAAATTTTTTTGTTCAATTTCAAGCTCGTTTATCATTGACTCAATCTTTTTAAGCCTGTATATTCCTTTTTGTGCTTCCTCCAGCTTAATATTTATTTCTGTATACATTCTCTCCTCCTTTTAAATTAGATAATTTAAAATATTCTTTCCTCCAAGAGCCCGTCAATCATAGATACCACACTGTATTTATCCTCTGTAGCATTCTCATTTATATATAAAATCATAAAACAATCACGATTATTACTATAACTACTGCCCTTACCAACATAGGGTTTTTTTATTATATCTCCATACATTTATCAAATATATTTCACATTACATGCCTTGATTTTACTAAAATATTTATTTTTCCACCATTATAATGTTTGGAATCCATCTTCCAACAGCATACCTTATCGCTGGCCTCGTTACAGGGTGATCGTTGTAGTACATTATAGAGCTTGCTCCGCCATCCAGATTGCATGCCTGAACAGCCCCATACCTTTCCATAATGTCGGCACATTCCCCCACTGTTGTGCCAATACTGTAATTTAATTGTCTTCCGTCAATAATCAGCATCAATACATCCTGATTTGCTTTTTGTCCCACAGCTGTCCTTGGCTGAATACCCCATCCAGCGGAACCATCAGCCTGTTTTACTCCGTCTATTATCAATGCGGGCATAAATTCTACCGCATCCCTTAGCTTTCTGTCTTTATTGTATCTTTCTACTGACATCCAGTCATCATAATCCAGACCAACCATGAACCAGCTTCCACCTGCAGGTGGATTAATCATTTTTCCCTGCTGAATTATTGCACCTATAGGCTGACCGCCGTCACCATTTCCGTCATAGTCAACAAAACCGCTGGCATTAATGGAAAGTAGTGCATCGTTATATTGTGATAATTCATCTATTTGGCTTCCCTCTCCTTTTATGTTTTCTTCCAAAGCTTCTGCCATTCCGATTCTTACCTTGCCTGCATCCTTGGCTATGGCAAGTCTGCCGTTATATCCTTCACCCTTGACTTCTACTATAAGTATTTTATTTTTAGCATCTACAGCTACTACATTGTCACCCTGGTGTGTAATTATACCGGTTTTTTCATCATCCACCCTGCTCTGGTCAATCAATATGTTTTCATATCCGTCCTTTAATACATCAGGATTATTATCTGCATATTTATCAAAGCTGTCCATGTCAATTTCATCAAATTCTGCTGTAAACCAGTCTCTTCCTTTCAGATTAAACAAATTTTTGACTTTTGCAATAAAGTTATTTCCGTTTCCTGTTTTAATTTCCGTGCTGTCTCTTCCCTCAATAACTTTCTTAATAACAGATTCAGGTATAAATTTTGTTGCAAGCCACTGATGTGACATGGTTGACATAGCTGTTTCAATATAAAGGTTCCTGCATTTTGCAATAAAAGGGATATTTGAATATACTGCAGTCAGGTACATCAGGACAAATGTTAATAAAAATACTGAAATAAATCTGATTATATTTTTATTTTTTGCTTTTATCATTTTATAAATTCACCTTCGCTCATGTTTATATCAAATTTACCTTAAAAAATCCTTAAATACAATTTATGCTCCTTTTCCTTGCATTCGAGTTACCCGCATATCACTCTGTTATATAGACGTAAAAAAGCTGATAAAGTTCCAACCTTATCAACTTCCTGTACCACACTATTGCTTATTCATACTTCCACTATAACCTGCTTTCATATTACACATCACGCACCTGACCATCCTTAATCAGTATTGTTATTTAGTTAAACTTAAAACACTTCCCATGAAGCTTTCAAAATTGGTTGTTAAAATATAATTTAAAAACAAAACCTCGTCTATGTTGTTTTCTTTAGCCAAATCAATTATATTTTCTTTATAATGCCTTGGATCAACTACATAAATTTCACTGTAATGAGGTGTCAAAAATGGAATGAAGGCATTGCCATAGGAGTCCTTTATCACCATTATTTTTTTATTTGTACCGGCATTAGTCTCTATTACACCCAGAGCAAAATCTCCGCCTAAGAAAACACCATACTTTTGGTCTCTCTTGGCATAGGATTTATCAATAACCTTTCCTATGTAGGACTTCTTTTCTCCGGTCTCTTTGTCATAATAATATACAGTCATGTCAGTTTTAACAGGAGGTTTGTAGTAAATCACATCATCCGGGTTTTTGTTAACTTTCTCAGTCGGGTTAACAGTAGCTATATGACCTAAAAAATTAGGAGCTTCATCTTCCTCATACTTCTCCAAAGGTATGGCATCAAGGCCTGCAGCCTTTGCAAATCCTGTGTATCCGTAATATGCACCAAGAGCAGTCCAATGATGATCAGTCCTGTAATAAAGATACTCGTCAATATGTTCCCTTATAGGCTCATATGCATCCACAGGAATTATTTCGTCAGAAAACTTACTGTTTACAAATTTAATGGCATCATTCTGTGAATCTGATAAATTTTTATATTTAGTGTTATTCAAAAATTCAATTTGAACAGGGGCAAGCAAGGAATAGACTTTTATATCACTGCCTAATTTTTCACTGACCTGAGAAATCATGTCAGCATAGGCTTTACTTTTATCTGCATTGAATTTGTATATTTCCATTACTGTATCATTAAGTATCAGCAAATTTCCTTTTGTAGTGACTTCAGCTACTCCCTCAGATTCGCTTTCGGGATTTTCGCTGCCCCCTGCATTTTGTCCCTCAAAATCTACGAGGTGAACATCTTCGCTTCTTTTAATTCCCTTTAAGGATGATAACTCCTTGCTTGCCTGAGCCAGAGTCTCTCTGTTAAAAAAATGATCTGCAAAAAAACCTTCAAATTCCCTGAAATAATTTCCGGACAGAAAATTATCAATAGAAAAAACAGGTTTTTGAGTTAGTGCTCGATTTTCTACCTCAGAAATTGTCTTATCTTTAGGAGACAAAAAATTCAAAACAGTGAACACATAGATTATTGTTAAAAAAACAAATATATTAATAAATGATAACCGATTATTTTTATTTTTATTCATAATTGCCTCGATTTAAAATTTAAAGTATAAAAATGGAGTATAGGTTTGTCCTACAAGCAATACTGTGCTTATAATTAAAATTAACGCATTGAATGCAACAACTACAAGTTTAGAACCGTTATGGATGCTGTTATCAGCATGGCTGCTGATCTTGCCATATATTTTTTTAAAAACAGGAGTGCTTAATATAATCGCAAATATAAAAAGTATTATATTATTAAAGAATTCAACCTCAAATTTAATGTCATACAAAGGATTGTTACCACGCCCGAATAATATTCCAATAAATTCTATGCCTCTTGTAATATCTGTGAAGTAGAAAAACACCCATCCTATAATAACAACAAGCATTAAGTAAATGTGAGAAAACACAGCAGGAGCCTTCTTTAATGCTTTTGACAGAAAGAATTTTTCCATCAGTAGGAAAATCCCATAATACAGACCCCATATAATAAAATTCCAGCTTGCACCATGCCAAAAACCTGTTAGCATCCATACTATTATCACGTTGCGGACATAGTGTTTTCTGTTTCCTCCCAAAGGTATATAAACATAATCTCTGAAAAAGGAACTTAAAGATATATGCCACCTTCTCCAGAAGTCCTGTACACTTGTTGCAATATATGGATAATTAAAGTTTTCTTTATATGTAAATCCAAACATTCTGCCTAATCCGATTGCCATGTCTGAATACCCTGAAAAGTCAAAATATATTTGAATTGTATACATAACTATTCCAAACCATGCTCCCAAAATGGACAGTTCATTTAAATTGCTGTCCAAAAACATAGTGGCAACCTGACCCGCCGAATTTGCTATTATAACCTTTTTTAACAGGCCTTCAATAAGTCTGTTGATTCCATAGCTGAAATTTGACGGTGTTATAACCCTGTTATCTATTTCATCAGCTACATCTGCATATCTTACTATGGGGCCTGCAATCAACTGATGGTAAAGAGACATATAAAGTAAAAGTTTATAAAATTTTTTCTGTACCGGCACATCCTGCCTGTAAACATCAACTACATAAGAAATTATTTTAAAAGTATAAAAGGAAATGCCTATAGGAAGTCCTACTGAGCTAAGACCTATATTTGTATTTAAAAGAAAGTTTATGTTGCTGACAAAAAAATCATAGTACTTAAATATGCCTATCATTGACAAATCAATGAATACAACGATAAACAACGCAATTTTACTCTTTTTTGTACCTTTGTTTTTATCAATCACTAAAGCAAAGAAATAATTGACAACTGCACTAAGCAACAGTACTGATATAAAAAACGGTTCGCCCCAGGCATAGAAAAACAATGAAAATCCTAATAGAATTATATTTCTGTATGTATTGTTTTTGCTGATAAAATAACATATTAAATTTATGGGGAAAAACATGTATAAAAAAACTAAACTTGAAAAAACCATAGTCTTATATCCTCCGACAATGACAACTATTTATATGACGAAAAAAAATCTGATTTGTTCCATATTTTTAAAAAGTGTTGTAGCTAAATCATTTTTTCCGGTTTTACCCATTGGTTATATTGCTCTTCACTGAAAAATCCAAGTTGGATTCCTGCATCTGCAAGGGAAATATCCATTGTGTGAGCATGTTTTGCAACCATTGCAGCTTTTTCATAGCCTATGTAGGGATTAAGCGCTGTTACAAGCATCAGGGATTTTCTGCTGTTTTCTTCCAGCTTTTCATAGTTTGGTTTAATTCCTTTTAAGCAATTTTCGTTAAAAGATTCTATAGCCTCTCCAAGCAAATTAACGGATTCTAAATATGAAGATATCATTACAGGCATAAAGACATTCAGTTCAAAATTTCCCTGAGATGCGGCAATACCCATGACAGTATCATTTCCCATCACCCTTACGCTTACCATTGTTACCGCCTCGCACTGGGTGGGATTAACCTTGCCAGGCATGATGGAACTTCCGGGTTCGTTGGAAGGAATAAAAATCTCTCCCAGACCGCACCTTGGTCCGCTTGCCATCCACCTTACATCATTGGCTATTTTCATCATATCTGCCGCCAGTGCCTTGAGAGCTCCGTGAGAAAACACTATTGCATCCTTAGAGGAAAGGCTGTGAAATTTATTTTCCGCAGAAACAAAATCTATACCCGTAAGCTCTGAAATCTTTTCAGCAGATATTTTCCCAAAATCCTTATGTGCATTGAGTCCCGTTCCAACAGCCGTTCCTCCCAAAGCCAACTCCTTCATTCCATTCATTGAAACATCTACCATTTCCCTGCTGTGCACAAGCATTGATTTCCAACCACTTATTTCCTGCCCCAGGGTTATGGGAACAGCATCCTGAAGATGTGTTCTGCCGGTTTTGATAACATTTGTATTATCAATTTCAAGCCTGTTCATTGTCTCAACCATCCTGTCAAGTGCAGGAATAAGCTTCAAATTCAGCAATCTGCAGGCCGCTATATGCATTGCTGTCGGAAATGTATCGTTGGAGCTTTGAGACTTATTTACGTGGTCATTGGGATGGAGAAGTCTTTTCCCTGCAATTTCATTTCCTCTGTTTGCAATTACCTCATTAACATTCATATTTGACTGTGTTCCGCTGCCTGTCTGATATACAACAAGTGGAAAATTTCCTTCAAGCTTTTCCTTCAGTATTTCATCGCATACCGTACAAATTATTTCCGCTCTTTCCTTGTCCAGCACGCCTAACTGCAGGTTTGTAAGTGCAGCAGCTTTTTTTAATATTGCAAAAGCATATATGATTTCCGAAGGCATTTTACCGCCGATTTTAAAATTCTCCAGACTCCTTTGGGTTTGTGCGCCCCAGTATTTGTCAGCCGGGACTTGTACCTCACCCATGGTATCTTTTTCAATTCTGTATTCCATAGTTCCTCCCACATAATATAATTATTTTCTGTTAATTCCGAGCCTTACAGCTTCCTCAGCCACGGCATTGGCAACTGCATCTGCAACCCTTTCATCAAAAACCTCAGGCAGCACATAGGTGCTTTTCAATTCTTTTTCATCAATAATTCCTGCTATTGCCATTGCAGCCTGTATCTTCATTGAATCCACAACCTTTACAGCTCTTACCCTTAACAGCCCCTTGAAAAAGCCGGGAAAAACAAGAACATTATTTACTTGATTGGGAAAATCCGACCTTCCGGTTCCGGCTACCGCCGCTCCTGCTTCCGTAGCCTCATTAGGCATAATTTCCGGCACAGGATTGGCCATTGCAAATACTATTGGATTTTCAGCCATTGATTTAATCATTTCCTTAGTTACTATTCCCGGTTTGGATACTCCTATAAAAATATCTGCTCCCTTCATTGCATCGGAAAGACTACCTTTTACGCACCCTTTATTTGTAATTTTCGCCATTTGTTCTTTTTCTGAATTATTGCCGGGTGCGCCCTCATATATAGTACCCTTGCTTCCGCAAAGTATAATATCTCCCATATCCATTTGCACCAGAAGCCTTGCTATGGAAATTCCTGCGGCTCCTGCCCCACTTATGACAATTTTAAGGTTGCCCGGCTTTCTTCCCGTAACTTTCAATGAATTTATTATAGCAGCGGTTGTTACAATTGCAGTCCCGTGCTGGTCATCATGAAAAACCGGTATGTCGCACTGCTCAGCCAATGCCCTTTCTATTTCAAAGCATCTGGGAGCGCTTATGTCTTCTAAGTTAATTCCTCCGAAGCTTTTTGAAATATTTCTTACCGTGTTTATTATTACCTCAGGATCTTTTGAATCCACACATATAGGTATGGCATCAATTCCGGCAAATCTTTTGAAAAGAGCGCATTTTCCCTCCATTACCGGCATCCCTGCACTTGGACCTATATCTCCCAATCCCAGTACCGCTGTTCCGTCCGTTATAACCGCCACCAGGTTTCCTTTTCCCGTATATTCATATGCCAGCGACTCATCCCTTGCTATTTCAAGGCACGGCTCTGCTACTCCGGGAGTATATGCTATCGCTAAATCCTCCATTGAATCGATTTTTGCCTTTGTAACGACTTCGAGTTTCCCCTTCCATTCCATATGTTTTTTTAGTGCCCTGTTTTTTTCTTCCATAATGATTCTCCCTTTCCAAATGTTTACGCTCTTTATTATTAAGTCGGCAACTTCCTCTATTTTTCCTACATTGATTATCTCTATATCACAGCTTTTTTTATACAGATGTATTCTATCATTATATAGCTTATATATATCCGCTGTTCCATCTGACAAAAGGGGACGCGTTTTTACATCTATATCCTTGATAATATCTTCAATGGGTCTGTTAATAAATATTATAACAGAATTTTTTTTAAGATTGTTTATATTTTCTTCTCTTTTTACAATACCTCCTCCGGTTGCAATTATGTATGAATTTAATTCACCGGCAAGTATTGAATACTTTGTCTCTGCATCTCTGAAAAGTCTCTCGCTTACGGCGAACATTTCCTTAATGCTTTTTTTCTCATTTGCCTCAATATAATCATCCAAATCTATTGCACACCTACTAAGCTTTTCAGATACTATTCTGCAAAGAGTGCTTTTGCCGCATCCGGGCATTCCTATTAAGACTATATTTCTGCTCATAGTACCTCCCGCTTCAAAAAACTCAGGATATCTTCTGTAACAGCTTCGGATATTTTTGTTTCATTCCATATTTCCTGTGATTTTACTGCCTGTGCAATTAGCATGTACAATCCGTTTGTATATTTAAGACCTCTTTCTTTTGCCTGTTTTATGAATAATGTTTCCGAGGGATTGTAAATTAAATCTACAGCCTGGGAAAAATTCATTAGATATTTTTCTTCTATGGGCATTGTCTGAATACCCGGATACATACCTACAGGTGTGGTATTGATTATTGTTGAACAGCCTTTTAGTTTGTCTAATTGTCCATAAGTTATTACTTCGTCCCGGGGAAATTTATGTTTAGCTGTAGCAAAATCTCTTGTGATAAAAACTATGTTTTTAATTCCGTTATCACGAAGATATTGGGAAACCGCCTTTGACGCCCCACCGGTGCCCAGTATTGCGGCATTTTCTCCTTTTATCTTGATAGCTGCATTTTTGAGCATCATGCCAAATCCGTAATAATCTGTGTTATAACCTGCTGCCATCCCGTCCTTGTCAATGGCAACCACATTTACCGCATCAATTTTTTTTGCTTCCGGACTGAGGTAATCCAAAAATTTTATAATATCTGTTTTATAGGGGATGGTCACATTCACACCGGCATAGCCCAGAGCCTTTAATCCTGAAACCACGTGTGGCAGATTTTCCATCTTAACCTGAAAAAGACCATAGTGACCGTCAATATTTAATTCTTTCATGATTTTGTGATGAATAACAGGAGAATAAGTGTGCCCCAGTTTTTCCCCTATTAAACCATATAATTTTTCCATTATAGTACCTTCATTTTTCGTTGTTTAAAGTTACTCCGTCTCTCTCCATTATCAAATCCAATAGAACCAGAGCAGCCGCACCTTCAATGACAGGCAAAGCTCTGGGAACTATGCACGGATCGTGACGTCCTTCAACCTGTAAAGTCGTGTTCTTCATGGAAACAATATTTACAGTTTCCTGAGCCTGTGATATTGATGCAGTAGGTTTTATTGCTGTCCTGAAAACTATTGGCATGCCGTTTGTGATGCCTCCTAATATTCCACCGTTATTATTTGTTTTTGCGGATATTTTTTCATCTCTTAACAAATATGTGTCATTTGAAGATGAACCATACATTTTGGTAATATCAAATCCTGCTCCGAACTCAATACCTTTTACTGCGGGTATGGAAAAAATCATATGGGACAGCCTTGATTCAACAGAGTCGAAAAAAGGCTCCCCATATCCTGCCGAAATACCGGTAATAACAGTTTCCACAGTTCCGCCCACAGAATCCTTGTTTCCCTTGGCTTTTAGGATTTCGGCTCGCATATGTTCTCCCTTTTTTTCTGAAAGCACAGGGAACTCCATGTCCTTTAAATAGTTTAAACTTTCGTCATCACAATCAGCAAGTAAAATTTTATCATCCTCAACATTATAAATGCTGCTTATGTGACTTGCAATATAAATTCCCTTATATTTTTCCAATATACTCATTGCCAGTGCCCCGGCAAACAACAGTGGCGCAGTTATTCTTCCGGAAAAATGTCCTCCTCCCCTGTAATCATTAAATCCCTTGTATTTTATGAATGCCGGATAGTCACTGTGACCCGGACGCATAGTATCTCTCAGGTTGCTGTAATCTTTGGATTTTTTATCCTCATTATATATGACAGCACAAAGTGGTGCTCCTGTAGTAATGTTGTTAAAATTTCCACTTAATATTTTAAACGAATCACTTTCTGTTCGGCTTGTTGAAAGTTGGCTTTTTCCCGGAGAACGACGTGCCATTTGCCTGTTAATATAGTCCGTGTCAATTTCAATTCCGGGAATAAGATTGTCTATCACAACACCGATAGCCTCTCCGTGTGACTCGCCGAATATACTCACTTTAAGCTTATTTCCCCATATGGAGCTCATTTATCGCACCTCCCAGTGATATGTAATCATTCCAGAAAGCAGGGTAGGACTTATTTACCGATTGATAACCTTCCAAAATAATATCATTATTGCATTTTGTGGCGGCAATTGCCAGAGACATGGCTATTCTATGGTCATTCCAGCTGTTTACATATGCATCGCCTCTTAAGACACTCTTGCCCTTTATAAGCAGACCATATTCCAGTTCCTCTATTTCAGCTCCGATTTTATTCATTTCTGTTGCGACAGCCTTCAATCTATCAGATTCTTTGACTCTTAAGCGTTGTGCATTGACTATATGGGTGTTTTTCCCCTTTTGAAGTGCTGCCAGAACAGATATTATGGGAATCAGATCGGGTATTTGGGATGCGTCTATTACAATTTCCTTGCTGCCTGAACAATTAGTACTGTCGGAATTTTCGAAATTCTTAAATCTTTCGATAATATTAATTATTTCTTTGTCTCCCTGGAGCGAATCCTCATTTAGCCCCAGACACTCCACATCATTTCCCAAAGCATTTGCAACTAAATAAAACGCAGCCTGAGAATAATCTGCTTCGATCCTGCAGGACGAAGCCTCATATTTTGAATTGCCTGAAATTTTATATTCTTTGTAATCTTTGTTGTCTGTTTCTATATTGAATTTCTTAAGCATTTGAAGTGTTAAATCCACATATGCCGCAGACTCCATATTGTCGGTAACCGAAATTACAGAATCCCTGTTAATCAGGGGAAGCGCCATAAGCAATCCGGATATGAACTGGGAGCTTATTCTTCCTGATATGTTGTAATGTCCCCCCCTTAACTTTCCGCTGACGGTAAGAGGAAGTTTGCCGCTATCATTTTCATATTCAATAGTATCTTCATCAAATATTTTATAAAAAATATCCAAGGGTCTTTCAATCAGCTTTCCTTTTCCTGAAAATTTGCATCTATCTGCAAGCATCAGTGCCACGGGAATAAGAAACCTCAAGGTTGAACCTGATTCATTACAATTAATTTCAGCATATTCAACTCTTCCTCTATTTCCTCTTACATTAAGGCAGTATGTTTTGTCATCATTTTCGATTATTTCTATTTCTGCTCTTAGCTGTCTCATTGCGTCTATTGTTGCTTTAATATCATCTGACAGAATAACATTATCTATATGGCTGATTTCATTGCCACTGCAAAGTGAAGCGCATATTATTGCCCTGTGGCTTAAGCTTTTAGAAGGCGGCGGAATTACTGTTCCCCTTAAAACTGATGGTTTAATTAAAATGCTGTTCATAATTCTCCTTAAAAAAACTTATCAATATTTTTTATGGGAATACTCTCAATGAATGCATCCCCTATTTTTCTTAAAAGTATTAAATTCATATTTCCCGAAATATTTTTTTTGTCCAGTAAAATTGTTTCCTTAATCATATCCATATTTAAATCTAAAAGCTTGTATTTAATGTTGAAGTTTATAAGCATACTTTTAATCTTTTCCGCACTTCCCTGCTCTGTAATATTCAAAGCTTCGCTTCTTTCAGTTATATAGTACATTCCCAGAGAAACAGCTTCACCGTGAGAATATTCGTATCCGGAATATTTTTCTATCGCATGCCCGAGGGTATGCCCGAAATTTAAGAGCATTCTTTCTCCCTTGTCAAATTCATCCTTTTCCACAACTTCTTTTTTTATATTCAGGCATGCAGAGATTATATGCTCCAGATTATCAAACAGCCGATCCCTGGTGTTAATACCTGAAAGAAACAGGAAAAATTTCGGATCTCTTATACATGCATACTTAATCACCTCTCCAAGCCCATCCTTTATAAATTTGTCCGGCAATGTTTCTAAAACATCAGGATCTATTAAAACCATTTTAGGCTGATAAAAACTTCCTATGAGATTCTTGCCCTGCTCAATATTAACCGCCGTCTTTCCTCCTATGCTTGAATCAATCTGTGCAAGCAGAGTTGTGGGAACCTGAATATAATCAACACCTCTTAAATATGTGGATGCGGCAAAGCCGGTAAGATCCCCCACCACTCCGCCTCCTAAAGCCATTATGAGGTCGCTTCTGGTTAAGTTAAAATCTATAAGCTGTTCATATACACTTTTTAAGGTCTCCAGCGATTTGCTCTTTTCTCCGGGCTTTACAATTATTAAACGACAATTGTAGTGACAATCTTCAAGTGTATCCTTCACATTTTTGCCATATAGAGAAAACACATTTTCGTCTGTGATTACAGCAATTTTTTCATTTGTATATATTCTTTTTACTTCACGACCCAGGTTTTTGATAATTGTGTTTTGTATTAGAATATCATAGCTTTTTGAACCCAAATTAACATTTACAGTCTTCATATGTTCATCTCTTTTCTTTTCAGGTTACATGTTTTCATATTGTTCATGCTTTCAACATTATCCTGAACATCCTTCCTTAGAATATCATATATCTAATTCATATCCAACATAAAATTATAAAGTTCATCCAATATATTTTATTTTATTTTCATAAAAAAATTTTTTCTTAACAAAAGTAATAATTACTGTAACAATTGAAAGCTTCCCAGTATTTTCATAAACGGCAATTCATTTTTAAGGTTGTTCAGCATTTGTTTTATTTTATGATTCGAAATATTTCCCTCAAAATCAAGATAAAACATATATTTCCAAGGATTTTTCAAATCAGGCCTTGAATATATTGAGCATAAATTTACATTGTTACTCGAAAACGCAGACAGAATATTATTAAGTGCACCTGCTTCATGAGGTACAGTAAATACTATGCTGACTCTGTTGTGGCTTTCATTTTCTAATAAAACCTTTGATACAGCACCGAAGCGAGTGTAATTTTGTTCCGGGCTTATATTACGTTCTAAAACTTTAAGTCCGTAATTATCCGCAGCCTCCTCTGAACATATGCAAGCAGCGCTCTTCAGGTTATTATCAAATACTTTTTTAGCTGCTACAGCCGTATTTACTTCATTTTTAGCTGTTAATTCATGATTTGTTATATATTCTCCACACTGTGTCAATGCCTGAGGATGGGAGTATACTTCTTTAATGTCACTAATCAACGCTTCCTTTATTCCAGCCAGACAATGGTCTACCTTTTTAATATAACTGTAGTTAATATATAAATCATAGAATAAAAGCAGGTCATATACTTCATTAACATATCCTGCAGTTGAATTTTCAAGGGGAACAACACATATGTCTGCTTTGTTTCCATATACGGCTCTGAAAACATCATCAAATGTTTCCTTATATACAAGATTCTTGCCTTCAAACAATGTCCTGGCAGCACATTCAGAATAGGAATAGGGCAAACCCTGGTAGCAAACAGTATTTATTTCAAATTCTTTAACCATAATCCACCTATACATCCCTTCCTAAAACACTGGCAATAGCCTTTATCTTTCTCATGGTTTCATCGTAGACTCCATATGTCAGCGACTGTGCCCCATCACACAAGGCATTTTTAGGATCGTTGTGAACTTCGATGATAAGACCATCTGCTCCTGCTGCTATTGCAGCCATTGACAGAGGCTCAACCATCCAGTTAATGCCTGCCGCATGACTTGGATCTACAACTACAGGGAGGTGACTCAATTTTTTCAGGGCAGGTACTGCACTTATGTCAAGAGTATTTCTGGTATAGGTTTCACATGTTCTTATACCTCTTTCACAAAGGACAACATTATTGTTTCCGCCACTCATAACATATTCTGCCGCCATGAGCAGTTCCTCATAGGTATTCGCAAAACCTCTTTTTATCATCACGGGCTTATCTACCTTCCCAAGCTCTTTTAGCAATTCAAAGTTCTGCATATTTCTTGCTCCTACCTGAAACATATCCACGACTTCCATGAACATATCAATGTGTGCCGCATTGGTTATTTCAGACACTACAGGCAAATGTGTTTCTTGCTTTGCAAGATTTAAAAGCTCAAGTCCATCTGCTCTGAGTCCCTGAAATGAATAGGGTGAGGTTCTCGGTTTCCAGGCACCGCCTCTGAGAATTCTGGCTCCGCTTAATTTTACATTCCTTGCAATATCTTTAATTTGCTCTTCACTTTCAACAGAACAGGGACCTGCCATAACAACAATTCTGTTTCCTCCTATTTCTACACCTCCCACATCTATAACACTGTCTTTTGTATGCATTTTACGGTTTGCTCTTTTATATGGTTCCTGAACCTTCAATATTTTTTCAACATTTTCATTTAACTCAATTGAAGATGTATCCAATGACGCAGTATCTCCAACTAAACCCAATACAGTTGTATTTTGACCAACTATAGGGCTTACCTCCACATTATACTTGCACAATTTTTCCTTAAGCTTTTCAATTTCTTCATCCTTTGTTCCGCTTTTTAAAACAATAATCATAACAGTTCCTGCCTTTCATGTATTTTTTCTTTTAATCATCTTGTATAAATATTAGTTTTAATTGCTTCATGATATATAAAAATGCATAAAAAAACCTCCCGTTCCTATATATTTTGATATAGGGACGAAAGGTTATAATTCAACTGTTCCGCGGTACCACCCAATTTCAGCAAACTGCTGCGCTTTTTCAAATACGAGATATACATCTGATATTCTATCCTTTTAACGCAGGAACAACGGCATAGCCTACTTAATTCAGCCGGCAGCTCAAGAGGGAACTTCAATATGATTTCACAAATACCCGCTTTCAGTCAGCGACGAGTACTCCCTGTCAGTGTCCTCAAATCTACTTTCAACTTTTCATTGCTTTTATATATTTTATGTTATGTTACAACGTAAAAATATTTTTGTCAATAATTTTTTAAAAATATTTTTACGCTTACCACGCTGGGGTGGTTTGTTGGTCAGAAGAACCATCTAAACTTTCAACTCAACATTAATTCCAAGCAGCTCTCTGTTCTCTTCAAGAATCGGTTTTACAGTTTCACTGTAAAATTCTTCTACCTGCTGCGGAGCTCTGCCTATGTAATAAACAGGGTTTATAGTTTCCTCTATTTCTTCTTTTGACATATTTATTATTTTACTTTTTGACATTCGTTCTATAAGGTCGTTTGGCCTACCAAATTTTTTAACCTGTTCTGCAGACTGCATCGACAAAACCCTTATTTCCTCATGAAGCTCTTGCCTGTTGCCTCCGCGTTTTACTGCTTCCATTATAATATTTTCTGTTGCCATGAACGGAAGTTCTTCCGATATGTGTTTTTCAATTACCTTATCGTTAACAATTAGCCCGGAAAATACGTTAATTGCAATATCCAGTATGGCATCCGCTGCCAGGAAGCCCTGGGGTATACTTAACCTTTTTATTGCCGAATCATCAAGTGTTCTTTCAAGCCACTGGGTAGCAGCCGTATTTGCCATATTAGCCTCATTGGATATAATAAACCTTGACAGGGATGCAATTCTTTCACTCCTCATAGGATTACGCTTATATGCCATGGCAGAAGAGCCAATCTGATTTTTTTCAAAAGGTTCTTCAATTTCCTTCTGGCTCTGTAGTATTCTGATGTCATTTGTTGCCTTGTGAAGGCTCTGGGCAATACTGCTTAACGCAAAGAGCACATAGTAGTCAACCTTTCGTGTATATGTCTGACCTGTTAATTTAAACGAATCATGAAAACCCATTTTTTCAACTACCAGCTGCTCAAGTTTCTTTACTTTTTCACTGTCATTTTCGAACAGACTCATAAAGCTTGCCTGCGTCCCCGTAGTACCTTTTACCCCTCTCAGCTTAACCAATGAAAGCACATGATTTATTTCTTCGTAATCCAGTACCAGATCCTGGAGCCAGAGTGCTGCTCTTTTGCCTACTGTGGTAAGCTGTGCGGGCTGGTAATGAGTATAACCTAATGTAGGCATATCCTTGTACTTCATGCAGAAATCTGACAATACGTTTATTACATTTATTAGCTTCTTTTTTATTAGCAAAAGTGCTTCTTTCATGAGTATGGCATCGGTATTGTCGACAACATACATGCTTGTTGCTCCAAGATGTATTATAGGCATTGCCTTAGGACATGCAGTGCCAAAAGTATGTACATGTGCCATTACATCATGCCTGAATTCCTTCTCTTTCTGAGCTGCAAGATCATAGTCTATATTATAAATATTGGATTTCATTTCTTCTACTTGCTCATCAGTTATGTTTAAGCCTAATTCCTTTTCCGCTTCTGCCAATGCAACCCACAGCTTCCTCCATGTGGAGAACTTGTTGTCATCAGAAAATATATAGCTCATTTCACTGCTTGCATATCTTGTAATTAACGGATTTTCGTAGGTATCTCTCGACATTTTAACCTCCTGTAATAATTATTCATATTGTGCAGTCTCGTTCTCCAATTTATTTGTTCGCTACTGCTCACATAAATTGGGATCTCGTT
>DHUT01000091.1:19109-32000 GCA_002409285.1 Firmicutes bacterium UBA5227
TGAAAAATGGGGTTAGGGCATCTATATTTTATATCTAAATTTAAAAGAAGTAAACAATAAAAATGTTTACTTCCTATATTTCTTTCTCATTAATTTTATAAGTTTTACCCGTTTTTACTGTTTTACCTATTTTACCTATTTTAACTGTTTTACCTATTTTGCATATTCTGTTGCTCTTGTTTCTCTGATTACATTAACTTTTATCTGTCCTGGGTATTCCATTTCTTCTTCTATCTTTTTAACAATGTCCTTTGCAATCAGAATGATACTTGAATCGCTGGTAACTTCAGGTTTAACAATGATACGTACTTCTCTTCCTGCCTGTATGGCAAAAGATTTTTCTACGCCTTCAAACGAATTTGAAATTTCTTCTAATTTTTCTAATCTCTTAATATAAGTTTCCAGTGTTTCTCTTCTTGCTCCCGGTCTTGCTGCTGATATGGCATCTGCCGCCTGCACCAAAACTGCTTCTACTGTCTGAGGTTCGATATCTCCGTGATGAGCTTCTATTGCATGTACTATAGCTTTGCTTTCCTTGTATTTTCTTGCTAAATCTGCACCTATTGTAACGTGCGGTCCTTCGACTTCATGATCCACGGCTTTTCCTATATCATGTAATAATCCTGCACGTTTGGCTATTTTAACATCTGCGCCTAATTCTGCTGCCATTATTCCTGCCAAATACGAAACTTCCATAGAATGTTTTAATACGTTCTGACCGTAACTTGTTCTGAATTTTAATCTTCCCAATAATTTGACTAATTCCGGATGAAGACCATGAACGCCTGTTTCCAGTGTGGCCTGCTCACCTTCGTCTTTAATTTGCTGCTCTACTTCTTTTTTAGCCTTTTCAACCATTTCTTCAATTCTTGCCGGATGAATTCTTCCGTCGGCAATTAATTTTTCAAGAGCGATTTTTGCAACTTCTCTTCTAATAGGGTCAAATCCGGAAATAACAACTGCTTCCGGTGTATCATCTATTATAATATCTATACCTGTTAATTGTTCAAGAGCTCTTATATTACGACCTTCTCTGCCTATAATTCTGCCCTTCATTTCATCGTTAGGCAAATCAACAACAGATACAGTCGTTTCTGCTACGTGATCAGCAGAACATTTTTGAATTGCATATGTAATAATTTCACGTGCTTTTCTCTCTGCGGTTTCCTTTGCATCCCTCTCAATTTCTTTAACAGCAATTGAAGCTTCCTGCTCAGCCTCTCTTTTTATGTTGTCAATCAACATATTTTTTGCTTCTTCGGTTGAAAGTCCTGAAATTCTTTCAAGCTCTTCTATTTGTTTATCATGGATTGCTTCCAGCTTATTCTGCTTATTTTCAATGTCTTTAATCTTTTTTTGAAGTATATCTTCTTTCTTTTCAACCTGGATACTTTTTGAATCAAGCATTTCTTCTTTTTTTATTAGTCTTTTTTCATTTCTTTGTAATTCGTTTCTTCTTTCCCTGTTCTCTCTTTCGTACTCATTTCTTAATTTATGAGCTTCGTCTTTTGCTTCTACAAGGATTTCTTTTTTCTTTGTCTCTGATTCTTTTGCTGCTTCGTCAATTATCCTTTTAGCTTCTTCTTCAGCACTACCTATCTTGCTTTCAGATATATTTTTACGAATTATTATTCCTATTGCTATACCTATTAATGCGCAGATAATACCTACTATTACTTTTTCGATCAATTCAGCACCTCCCGTTATTAAATTTTCAAGTTGCGAAATACATTTGTCCATATTACGCTTACAAGTAATAAAAAATGTTTATTTTCTTATATATATTTGAAATAGTAAAATTATTTCTAAATACTTGAATATATTTATATTTTATAATTTTTTATGCTTTATGTCAAGATATAATGTATAAGATTGCAATAATTCAGCATATAACTCAAAAAATAATATATATGTTAACATAATTAAATTTAAGTATACAATAATTGTCAAAAAAAGAGAAACGACAATGTCATTCCTCTTAAAATCCTTTGTTTATTCTTCTGATTTATCTGAGTCATCTGATTTTTCCGAATCATCAGACTTGAGCTGTGCCTCACCGATTTCAAATTTTTCTCTTACTTTACTTTCAATTTCATTCATAAGCTCAGGGTTTGAAAGCAGATATTCCTTTGAGTTTTCTCTTCCCTGACCGATTCTTGTGTCGCCATAGGAGTACCATGCGCCTGATTTATTTACTACATCTGCCTCTACAGCCATATCAAGAATACATCCTTCTTTTGAAATCCCCTTGCCGTAAATAATATCAAATTCTGCCTGTTTAAAAGGAGGAGCAACTTTATTTTTAACTACTTTAACTCTTGTCCTATTTCCGTAAACTTCATCGCCTTTTTTTAAGGATTCTATCCTTCTTATATCGAACCTCATGGAAGCATAAAATTTAAGGGCTCTGCCGCCTGTGGTTGTTTCAGGATTTCCAAACATTACCCCCACCTTTTCACGGAGCTGATTGATAAATATGACCACAGTATTGGATTTATTAATTGCTCCTGCAAGCTTTCTTAAGGCCTGGGACATAAGCCTTGCCTGCAGTCCAACATGGGAATCACCCATTTCACCGTCTATTTCAGCCTTTGGAACTAATGCAGCAACGGAGTCAACTACAATTATATCAACTGCACCACTTCTAACAAGAGCCTCTGCAATTTCAAGTCCCTGTTCCCCTGTATCAGGCTGTGAAATAATTAAATCTTCAATTGCAACTCCCAGTTTCTTGGCATATGCCGGATCAAGCGAATGCTCCGCATCTATAAAGGCTGCAATTCCTCCTTTTTTTTGTGCCTCTGCAACTATATGTAATGCAACTGTTGTCTTTCCTGATGATTCAGGTCCAAATATTTCCACAATTCTGCCTTTTGGTACTCCACCTATTCCCGTTGCAATATCAAGAGGTAGAGCGCCTGTCGGTATAGCCTCTATATTAAGTCTTGCATTTTCGCCAAGCTTCATTATGGAACCTTTGCCGTATTGCTTTTCTATTTGAGCAAAAGCCAGCTCCAGTGCCTTCTCCTTATCCTTTACTTTATCTTTGTCTTTATCTTTTACCTTATCTTTCAACTTATCTTTTTCCTTATCCATACCTGCTCCTTCGCTAACATTCGTTTTCTTCTGCTTATTACATAAAATAATGTTTTATTTGTCAATAAAATATTATTTTTTGATGATTACCCCTATATTTTCGTAAATATATGTTGCACCGGATATCACCGTCATCAAAACTACAACTACAGTAAGGGGTGTTATCCAAAATCCTGTAAATTCCGCATGACCTGTGTAATTTAACAATATAACCACAATCAGTATCATTTGAAATACGGTTTTAATTTTTCCCCAGGGGTTAGCGGCAATAGTAACACCCTTAGAGGCCGCAAGAGTTCTGAAGCCTGAAATTATGAATTCTCTTGAAATAATTAAGACAACAACCCAGGAACTTAAATATCCGATTTCCACAAAAGCAATAAATGCTGAAGCTGTAAGAAGTTTATCTGCCAGCGGATCCATAAACTTACCGAAGTCAGTAATTAAATTGTCCCTTCTTGCAATATATCCGTCTGCAGCATCGGTAATTGCAGCAGCCACAAAGATTAAAAGAGGCAGAAACCTGAATATTCCCTTACTTATATACAGAAATATCAAAAATAAAGGAATTGCAAGCACTCTTATAACCGTAAGCTTGTTGGGCAAATTCAAATTTTTAAACCATTTCATAATGTACCTCCCCTATCAAATCATATTCTAACGCATCATTTATTTTAACTTCATAAATATTTCCCAGTTTTAAATCTTTATCAGATGATACATATACCACACCGTCTATATCAACTGAATCCATATAAGTTCTTCCGACCCATATGTTTTCAACATCCTTTTCTTCTATCAGCACATCATAGGTTGCACCAATTTTTTTCAAGCTGTTTTCATAGGAAATATTTTGTTGAAGTTCCATTAACTCATTATATCTCTGTTCCTTCACCTCCTCATCAATCTGGTCCGGAAGCCTGTACGCAGGAGTATCTTCCTCCCTTGAATATTTAAATATACCAACACGGTCGAGCTTGTATTCATTTAAAAATTGTTTTAACTCCTCATGCTCTTTTTGGGTTTCTCCCGGAAATCCCGTGATTAGGGAAGTCCTTATAACAGCTCCGGTAACTTCGCTTCTTATTTTATCTATTAACTCAGCAACCTGCTTTTTATTTGTATTCCTGTTCATTGTTCTTAATATCCTGTCATTTATATGCTGAATTGGTATATCGAAATATTTTAAAAGTTTGTTATTATTTTTAAATTCCTCAATCAGCTCGTCATAAATATCCTCCGGATATAAATAATGAATTCTTATCCATTCAATCCCTTCAACTTCCGATACTTTTTGAATAACTTCATGAAGCTTTTTCTGACCATAGATATCAATACCATACTTGCTTGTATCCTGAGCTATGATAATAATTTCTTTAGCTCCCTGCTCTGACAACATTTGTGCTTCCTCAACTATATTTTCAATTTTTCTGCTTTTGAACGGTCCTCTCAGTTTTGGAATGACACAGTAGGTACAGTTGTTGCTGCAGCCTTCCGCTATCTTTAAATATGCGTACCACTTTTCGGTCAATATATTTCGTGGAAGAATATCTTCATCTATTTCATGCATGGCTGTATCAACTACCAATTTTTTATTTTTTTCATAGTTTTCAATATATTCATCTATTTTTTCAAAACCGCTTGTTCCCACAATAATATCTACTTCCGGGATTTCTTTAGCAAGCTCATCTCCGAATCTTTGAGCCAAACATCCGGTTACAATTATTTTTGCTTTGCTGTTCACCTGATTTTTAATGCCTGCGGCAGTTAATATTGCATTCACTGATTCCTGCTGAGCATCCCCTATGAAGGAGCAGGTATTGATTATGATGTAATCTGCCTTATCGGCATACTCTGTTGTTTTAAATCCCTTTTTCTTCAATATGCCTACCATGTGTTCCGAATCAACAAGATTCTTTGAACAACCAAGTGAGTGCATGTATATTTTTTTCATTAATTTCCTCTCATTTCTTCCAGTTCTTCTTTGGTAATCAGCACCTTTCGCGGCTTGCTTCCCTCATGCCCTCCTACTATACCTCTTTCTTCAAGCTGGTCAACTATCCTTGCTGCTCTTGCATATCCAACCTTAAATTTCCTTTGTATATAAGAGGCTGAGGCCTGACCGTCGTTAACAACCATCTCAATAGCCTGTTCCAGAAATTCATCCACATCTTCATCCTGAGGTTCCTTTTCTATTTCATTTATTATTTCATTCTGTTTTCCTGTCTTTATTTCAATTTGCTGAGCCTTTATACTTTCCACAACCCTTTTTATTTCATCATCTGAAATGAATGTCCCCTGAATACGTACTGGTTTAGGCATACCTATGGGATGAAAGAGCATATCCCCTTTCCCCAAAAGCTTCTCCGCACCGCCGGTATCCAGTATGGTACGCGAATCTATGTGTGAAGATACAGCAAAAGCAATCCTGGATGGAATATTTGCCTTAATAACTCCGGTAATAACATCCACCGATGGTCTTTGAGTAGCAATTACAAGATGCATTCCACATGCTCTGGCAAGCTGAGCTATTCTGGTTATGTATTCCTCGACCTCTGAAGAAGCTACCGTCATAAGGTCAGCAAGCTCGTCAATTATGATTACAATCTGGGGCATTTTTTCACTGCCTTCTTTAACCATTTTTTCATTGTATGAGGATAAATCTCTTACACCCTGCTGAGCAAATAACTTATATCGGTTTGTCATTTCAGAAACCGCCCAGTTCAATGCATTAGCTGCCTTGCGCGGATCCGTGACAACCGGAATCAAGAGGTGTGGCAGTCCGTTGTAGACGCTAAGTTCAACCACCTTTGGATCCACCAGTATAAGCTTGACCTCATCAGGTTTTGCCTTGAATAAAATGCTCATAATAAGGGAATTTATGCATACACTCTTACCTGATCCTGTGGCTCCCGCTATTAAAAGGTGAGGCATTTTATCAATTGAAGCTATAATATTTTTCCCGGCAATATCTTTACCCAAAGCAAAGGGAATATTTGTTCCTATTGATTTGTATTCCTTTGATTCAATCAGGCTCCTTAAAAATACGCTTGTTTTGTTTTTATTGGGAACCTCTATGCCAATTGCTGATTTTCCCGGTATGGGTGCCTCCATTCTAATATCTGATGTTGCAAGTGCCATTGCTATGTCATTGGAAAGACCGGTAATCCGGCTTACCTTAATACCGGGAGCCGGCTGAATTTCATATCTTGTAATGGTAGGGCCCTTGTTGATTTGAAGAATGTTACATGGTATATTAAAGTTTTTAAGTGTTTCTATTAACTTTTCACCATCTTTCTTTAAATCCTCTCTATCTCCCCTTACATGCTGAGGTGTTGGATCCAGGAGAGAAGATTCTGGAAGCTTATAGTTACTTACCCCCGCAATGTTAATCACGTCATCGGTAATTTCCTTAGTCTCAAATTTTTCCTTATCCTTATCTATCTTATCTTTCTTATCTTTCTTATCTTTAAGTTGTTTCTCCTCTTTATAATCTTCAGGAGACTCTTCTTTAATATCTGTATGTACTGTTTCATTACCCTGAGCCTGCTGTTTAACCGTATTTATTTTCAGCTGAGTTATTTCAGCCTTCTTGTTGTCAATAGGATTCATATAATCATATATCTTTATGCTTTCTTCAGTTCCTTTATACTCTTCCTGTTTTTCAGTTTTCTTTACTTTTGATTTCTTTTTTTCATCTGCATCATCCTCAAATACAAAGCTTTCTATAGCATGTAAAAATCTTTTAAAATAATCAGATATTATTTTACATATCCCTATGATGCTCTGATTTGTGAAAAGAACGAAATTAGAAAATAACAAAGCACCAAGAACTATATAAGTCCCGTTTTTACCCACAAGTTTCAGGAAAATATACGTTAAAACATTTCCGACAATTCCTCCGCCTTGCTTGAGAAGCCCCATCTCCGAAGATGATGCCAGCAAGTTTTTAAATCCTGTGCTTTCCTGCAAAACTTCTGCGCCTGATAAGGCAGAATAAATAATAAAACATACGAAAAAACCTATTACTGCTACAGCCTGGTTGTTGTCACTGAATACAATAACATTTAATAGTTTCATAATGCCGATTATTAAAATAAAAAAGGGCATTACATCCGCTCCTCTGCCAAACGCAGAATGAGTAAATATATTAATTGTCTTGCCGATTATCCCGGTTTGATTTTCCTTTGTGGTAACTACTATTAGAAAAGCAGCAAATGCAACGATAAAAATTCCGGTTAGTTCCTTTTTCAACAAGTCGTTCTTCTGATTTTTATTTTTTTTGTTTAAGCTTGTACTCTTTTTTGAAGCCTTTTTTTTAGTACTGCTCATATTTTGTACCTTTGCCATGTAATACAACGTCCCCCTGTATATTGATAAACAATTGTGCAGCCGGTAGAATTGGAGCTGATGATTTCTATTATTTTTTTGCTCAGCAATTCTGTCCATCCACCCTTAGTCAGTTTATTATATCATAAATTATTGCAAAATAGCAATAATTTAATTACAATTTCACAAACACAGGTATAATAAATGTTACTATTTACAATCATTCTGAGCGGCAGCGAAGAATCCCCTAATATCAGCGTTATTTGGGGGATTCTTCCTCTGGGGTTCAGAATGACAATGGGTTTACACCCTTATATTTCAATAAAGGGATTTCGACTAATAAATATAATAAACTAATAATTTTGTCATCTTAAGTCATTTAATTTGAAGAGCTTTGCATTTCACTGATTAATTTCCTAAGTCTGGACATAGCTGAACTGAATCCTCCTATTTCATCAATTAACCCTATTTCAACAACTTCCTCTGCATTTAAAACAGTACCCACATCATTTGCAATCTCATCAGTATCATACATGTATTTAAGTAATGCTTCTCTGTCAACCCTTGAATTTGACACTATGAAGTTGGTAATCCGTTCCTGCATTTTTTGAAAATATCTGAATGTCTGTGGCACGCCAATAACAAATCCGTTTGTCCTTATGGGATGTATTGTCATGGTTCCGGTAGGCGCAATAAACGAATATCTGGCTGATACTGCAAGAGCAGTGCCAATACTGTGACCGCCCCCTAAAACAATTGAAACCGTAGGTTTTGAAATACTTGCAATCAACTCGGATATTGCCAGCCCCGCTTCCACATCTCCTCCCACAGTGTTGATTAAAAGCAAGACTCCTTTAACCTCCGGATCCATTTCGGCACCTATAATCATGGGTATT
The DNA here is from genome assembly GCA_002409285.1 of Firmicutes bacterium UBA5227. Lineage (GTDB taxonomy): Bacteria > Bacillota > Clostridia > Tissierellales > Sedimentibacteraceae > Sedimentibacter. Next base: position 27,431 of record DHUT01000091.1, read on the forward strand.
ATATGCTCATACTTAGTTGTCTTGCTTTGGGGCGGCAATGAAGTATGACCTTCGATTTCTCCTATTATACTTATGAAGCAAATATCCTTGACAGGGTTAATATCAGTAACACTCCCCACCTGCTTAACATTTTCTATGGCTTGGTCTGAATTTTCGTCATTTATATTGTCTTCATTTCCGTTGAATAAAAACGGGTTTATTGGCTCAGAACTGTTTTTTTGCTTATTATTGCCTTGTGTGTCTTTATAATTTCTGTTTGTATCTAAATTTCTGTTTACATCCAGACTATTTAATGTCTGCTTAAATTTATTATTCATATTCTGATTGTCATTTTCCATTTAATCCTCCAAGTTCACGGGATATTCCTTAAAATTTACAGGTTCCTTAAACACTGAACACAAAAATAATCAGGTTTCCGTTATTCCTGATTATTCTTTGGAGTTTTATATTTTTTATACATTTAAGCCTGTTATATTTAAAAGGCTTAATCATTTTCGATAATAATCATATCACTGCCTATTTTCTTAATATTTTTCCATAAAACTTCTTTTTTCTTAGTTTCTTTAAAAAAGTTAAAATGTGAATTGTGTCCGGATATGAAGCTTATAATTTCTCCGGTTTTTTCATCAATAACCAAGTCACAATCCCCAAATATCCCCAAATTTTCTCCGGTATCAATGTTAATTATTTCCTTGCTGTAGAGCTCGCTGAGTTTCATTATATCTATCCCCCCTTTAATCAATTGATAGACTATACCCCTGTGTGTCCAAATCCTCCTGAACCTCTTTCAGTTTCATTCAATTCTTCAACTAATTCAAATTCTGCCTGCTCGTGCCTGATAAATACCATTTGGGCGATTCTGTCCCCATTGCTGATGGTAAATTCCTTATCACCCAGGTTAATCAATATGACCTTAATCTCTCCGCGATAGTCAGAATCAATGGTTCCAATACCATTTACCAGACTTATTCCATGCTTTATGGCAAGACCGCTTCTTGCTCTTACCTGAGCTTCATAGCCCTCAGGAAGTTCAACTGATATGCCGGTGGGAATTAGTATTCTTTCCATCGGTTTTAATACAACTGATTTTTCCACACATGCCTGTAAGTCAACTCCTGCAGAACCCTTCGTCTCATAAGCCGGAATCTTGAAAGGGCTTTTATTTACTATTTTAACCTTCATAGTTCTCTCCCAGTACTTTATTTATTGTTTCTTCAATATTTTTATGTTTGGTTAAATTCCCGGTAAAAGTAATGCTGAGATTATCAATATCAAATAAATCATTTGCTACTTTCAGAACATCTTCAAGCTTTACATTACTGATGCTTTCTATCACTTTTTCAGGATATTGAATTTCATTGTATAAAAGCTCTCTTCTTCCTATAGCTGACATACGGCTGGACGTGCTTTCAAGACCTAATATATAGTTTCCCTTTATCTGCTGCTTAGCCCTGTTAAATTCCTTTAATGTTATTTTTCCTTTTTTAATGTCTGCCATTTCCCTTAATATTGTTCTCAGGGCATCTTCCACACATTCATAAGCCATGCCGGCATATGTTGTAAAAATACCTGTATTGGAGTAATTTGACACAAAGGAATATATTGAATAAACCAAACCCTTTTTCTCTCTTACTTCCTGAAATATCCTTGAGCTCATTGTTCCTCCGAATATATTGTTAAGCACCAGCAGAGGATAGTAATTTTCATTGTGTCTTCCTATGGTCTTATTGCCTATGCACATATGAAACTGCTCTAAATCCTTGTTTATTCCAACAACCTTTCTAATGTATACCCCTTGTTTGTCAATATGCTCAGCTTTGGAATTATGCCAATTATCAAACTTATCCTTTATGAGATTAATAAAAGATTCCTCGTCAAAGCTTCCTGCTATGGAAATTACAGTATTATAAGGAGAATACTTTTCATTCATATAGTCTGTTACCTTTTCCGTTGTAAAGGTCCTTAAATTTTTTTCTGTCCCTAAAATGTTGTACGCCATGGGGCTGTCGTTGAATATAATTTCCGTAAGCTTGTCATGTACCAAATCTTCCGGAGAATCCTCATACATTTTGATTTCTTCCACAACAACCGATATTTCCTTATCTATTTCTTCCTGCAAAAATAAGGAGTTAAAAAACATATCAGAAAGTATTTCAACCGCTTCTTCAATATTTTCATCCAAAACCTTTACATAGAAACAGGTGGATTCCTTGCTGGTAAAAGCATTGAGCTGTCCGCCCAAATTATCCATATCTTCAGCAATTTCATTTGCCTTTCTGTTTGTTGTTCCCTTAAAAAGCATATGCTCAATAAAATGAGATAATCCGTTTGTTTCCTCTGTTTCATTATTGGAGCCTATGTTTACCCAAATTCCTATGGAAGCAGATTTTACATAATCTATTTTTTCCATGACTACTCTTAAGCCGTTATCTAATGTGTATTTCTTTATCATTTTTCCTCCGTATGCCAAGACATTTAAACCTGAATCCTCATTACCACCAGAACATTCTTACTTTCATGGTGTTGCTGCATCTTCCCGTGGCTAACAAAATAATAATAATGGCGACCAAAATTACTACTATGAGTTTCCTTATAAAAGCAATGTCGTTGCAAAAAAATTTCATAAAAATCCCCCTTATTTATATGTTATTAATAAAAGGGTTCGTTTATGATTTAATTAATAAATATTATACCTATATTATCAAATTTTAACATAGATTTCAACATATTAATTAACGTGGAGCAAAGATTATAATAATCTTCACACCACGCTCATATTATTTGTACATATTGTAATACTGCTTCCCTGCTGTTAAGGGTAATTCTTTGTACCGGGACAGTTCATCTATTGTAACGAGCTGGTATCCCATTTCTATAAGCTTTGGAACAGCTATTTTTGCAGCTTCTGCTGTGGTTTCGTACAAATCATGCATCAGAATAATATCCCCATCCTTCACATTATTGAAAATATTATCAAGTATCATTTGTGTGTTTCTATTTTCCCAGTCCCTGGTATCAATAGACCATTTAATAACAGGTCTTGAAATTTTTTTATTCAGTTCTTCATCACTTGCGCCATAGGGAGGTCTCATTATTGTAGCTGTATAGCCTGAAACGTTATAGATTATATCATTCGTTCCCTGCACCTGTCTGTATACATCTTCATCTGATAACTTAGTTAAGTCTTCGTGATTATAAGTATGATTGCCTACCTGGTTTCCGTTTTCTATAATTTGATTCAACGTGTCCTTATATCTGTTTGCCTCCGTGCCCAATACAAAAAATGTTGCCTCCGAATTATTTTCTTTCAACACCTGAAGTATTTCAGGTGTATATTTAGACGGACCATCATCAAATGTCAGAGCAACCATAGGCTTGTCCGGATCTATAACCCTTTTTACTTCCGTTTCTTTAGTAAATCCCTGAGCCTGAGTAATTGAATACTGCGTGTTTCCTGCTTCTGCAGCCGCAACCCCTATATTAGCTGAAAAAATCATCATTGCTGCTAATGACAAAACCAATATTTTTTTTAACATAATATATTCCTCCCATTTATTTATTAGTACTTGCTATATACAAATTATATATCCTATTTATATAGCCATCAATACTCACTAAAAGGATATGCAGGTATATATATCACAGGAATGACAGCATATTCTAAAACCGCCATATATTATATGTATTATTGTTAGTATACATATATTAGTTATCCCTGTCTTTTTTATATTATTTTCTTTACATGTTTTCTTGCTGCTGTCCTGCCGCAAGGGGTAATTCAGTTTTATTATAAAAATAAATATCATAACTGCCCGAACATATTTAATACCGAAAAACTCCACTGCCTCCATCCCCAATAAATTCAGTATGCTGTTAACAAGCCCCTGGTTTCCGAACACCACGCTCCAGCCCATGAGTGCTGACGCCACAGGAACTATAATCGGCGAAAGCATTGCCCATCTTGGAAATCTGTAAAGCCTGTCCGACATCATTATGCTGAAAGCCAGAGAAATTACCACTATTACAGGAACGCCTACAGCTATAAATGCCAGACTGTTTCTAACGGATAGCTGAAATGCAGTGTTTCCTGCCAAATCGACAAAGTTTTCAAATCCCACGAACCTTTTTTCCGCAACTCCTTTTGTAAAGGTATAGTAAAGGCTCATAAATATAACATTTATTTCTCTTTCTATAAATATTTTCTTTGGTTTTTCTTTGGTGAAACCGTACAGCAACCATCCATGCTTTTTCCAACCGATTAAAAACATATATTACAGTCTTCGAAATCTAAGCAAGCAATTAAAAGCTTGAAATGTTTATATTAATTGTTTATAATTAAGAAACACAAATAAATTTAAACTTAATGTGTGAAATAATGATTACAAAAATGCCTTCTCACTGTGGAGATGATACTTGTTCTTCTTGTATTATAGCCGGGGACTATATTTTTTAGCACATCATGGTTGAGGTCAGGATGTAGGCAAGACAATTAGTTAGTACAAATTTAACGGCATTAAATAATATAATAATTTTTTAATTAGGAGGATTTAAGTTTGAAACAAATATGTAG
>DHUT01000051.1 GCA_002409285.1 Firmicutes bacterium UBA5227
ATTATTATTAAATATTACAACTAATTGTAATGTAAAGACCTCACAGGGCTATCTGCCCTGTGAGGTCTTTGTTATTAAAACACGTCAAAAAATTATCGTAAAACAATAAATAATTATTGACATATGCAAAACCTCTGTTATAATTATGGTATAAATAATTATCGGAGGATTCTATGTATCAGAAAAGTATTGTACATTATATGACTAAGGTTTGTGTGGATGTTTTGTTTTATGTGGGAATTATATGTTGTGCTTTAGTTCCGTTTTCATCATCCTGGTTGGTAAGATATTTTTATATAACAGATGAGATGGTTTTATTCATGAAGGTTATATTGCTTGCATCGGGAATTTCAGGTGTCTATATATTGTGGCAGCTGAAGGTTATATTTAGGACACTTATGGAAGGCAATCCTTTTATCCATGCCAATGTGACGTGTCTTAGAAAAATAGCCGTAGCATGTTTGGTTATTTCGCTGATTTATGTATTGAAGCTCATAGTGTTGCCTTCAATATCCACGGTGGTAATAGTGGCAATATTTTCGGTAGTTTGTCTTTTATGCCTGACTTTAAAGGATTTGTTCAAGCAGTCAATTTATTATAAAGACGAAAATGACTTAACTGTGTAGGAGGTATGGAATGGCTATAGTAATACAGCTCGATGTAATGATGGCAAAAAGAAAAATAGGTCTGATGGAATTAGCTGAAAAAATAAATATAACTCCTGCAAATCTTTCTATATTGAAAAATAACAAGGCAAAGGCAATACGTCTTTCCACATTGGAGGAGATATGCAAGGCTTTGGACTGTCAGCCGGGAGATATTATAGAGTATGTGAAGGACGAGGAATAGTATGGATGATAAAATAAAAATAAGATTAGCATTGTATGGGGCTATTTCGGGGGCTACATATATTTATTTAATGATGGCGCCAAATCCCGGAATCAGTGTCCCTGTATTCATTATTATACAATTTGTATGCTTATATTTAATACTTAAAAACAAAAAACAAATTAAAAATCCCAGGGGTCTGCTTGTGATGATTCCTATATTCATGGTTTCTCTGAACCATTTCATAAGTGCAAATAATATGTGGAGAGCAACTAATTTTTTTGTGGTGATATTTTTATACAGCCTGATGTTTTTAATGCTGAACGGAAAACTGAGTTTTAAAACTATTGATATTAAGGGGTTTGTGGCTGCAGTTGCCAACATTTTTGAACCGGTTTTTAACTTTGCCGTTCCTTTTAAATGGATATCGGAAAGGTCTAAGGATAAGGAAAAAACTCTGCTTATAAAAAGAATACTAATAGGTGTTGTAATCACCATACCATGTGCAGTATTTCTCACAATGATGCTTTCGTCTGCCGACATGGTATTCTATAACAACTTTGTTTCCCTTAACAGATGGTTTGCGGATTCTCTGAATATTTTTTACCTGATTAAACTGATTTATGGAATTTTTGTAGGATTGTATCTGTTTGGCCATTTATATTCTGCTTTTTCTGAGGAGGAGGGCATAACTAAAGGAGTCATTTCCATAAATAATGACGAGATTATAAAGTTTAAGGGTGATATCATTGTTTTAAATATACTGTTGGTGTCCATACTGACAATTTATTCAATATTTATTGTAATCCAATTTAAGTACTTATTTTCATCAGGTGTTCTTCCCTATGGGCTGAATTATGCTGATTATGCAAGGCGTGGTTTTTTTGAGCTAATATTCTTAAGTGTTTTAAATATTGTGTTAATATTAACCGTAACATATTTATTGAAGGATAAGATTTATTGTGAAAAAACAAAATGGGCGGTATTTACAAAATTTATGCTGGTATACTTGTGTATATTAACGGGAATCCTGCTCGTATCATCCTATTACAGAATGTCCCTTTATGATGGTGCTTATGGTTTTACAAGGCTGAGAATCATTGTTTACCTGTTTCTTATATTTGAAGCAGTTGGATTAGCTGCGACTTTAATTTATATAATGAAGCACAGCTTTAACATATTGGCAGTGTACACAGCTGTAGCAGTTGCATTTTATTTAACTCTTAACCTTGTTAAAATTGATGACATAATTGCGAAGAGAAACATAGATATGTACTTTGCAGGGCAGACTGAATCACTGGATATGGATTACTTAATGACTCTGTCTTCAGATGCCGCTCCACAAATAATACGTCTTTTAGATAAAAATGTAGAGTTTGGTATAAGAAATAATGCCAGAATCTACTTGGAGGATAAAAATGAGTTGTACAACGATATGGAATACAGCTGGAGAAGCTATAATTTATCTGTGGAAAAGACAAAGAAATTATTATCGGAAAATAGTAAAAAACTACAGTTTAAATATGAATAAGCGATCGGTTTACGAATCGCTTTATTTTTTTCTCTACTGCAATTTAATTTTATAAGAACGACAGCGAGCAAATAAAATTGAGATGGGGCCTGAGAATAATTTATAAAAATTGTTTAAGAATTTTATATATTAAAACTTTTTCTGATGCATAAGCGTCTATATAGTGTATAAGTTAACTGTACAAAGAACAGCAAGGAGTTGGTACCAATGGATAAGAAAAACATAGATGAACAAATAGCTGAGTATGTTCTGAAATATAAAGAAAATCATTACAGGTTGGCATACAGCTATGTTAAGAATGCAGATGATGCTTTGGACATAGTTCAGGAGTCTGTTTATAAAGCAATTTGCTCGAAGGATACTCTAAAAGACCCAAGTTATTTAAAAACCTGGTTTTATAGAATATTAGTGAATACCTCCATTGACTTTATTCGTAAAAACAGAAAGACTGAAGTTATGGACGAAGAAATACTTACAAACATTGATTCCGGAACAGCGGATAATTATGAAAACTTTGACCTTAAAAAAGCTTTGAACAATTTACCGGACAATTATCGTGCGGTGGTAGTTTTACGGTATTTTGAAGATCTGAAATTTGAGGAAATTGCCGAAGTGCTTAACGAAAATGTCAATACTGTAAAAACGCGCCTTTACAAGTCTCTCAAAACATTGAGAATTGAAATGGAAGATTACGAGGAGGTTTAATATGAACAATAACTTAGAACATCTCAAAAAGGAATATATGGAAACACCAATACCGGAAGAATTAGATTTTATGGTCAGGAAATCATTAATGGAAGGAATGAAGACAATGAAGAAAAATGCAAGAGGAAGAAAGATAGGTGTTATAGCAGCAACAGCTGCTGCAGTAATAGTGGTATTTACAGCGGGAATCAACATAAGTCCGGCATTTGCGTCCACAATGTCAAAAATACCTGTAATAGGAAATGTTGTAAAGGTTCTTACCTTTAAGGAATATGTTTATAATGACGGCAATCATAATGCAGATATTAAAGTTCCGTCAATAGAAGGTCTTGAGAACAAAGATTTGCAGAACAGCTTGAATGAAAAATATCTTACTGAAAACAAAAAGCTTTATGAAGAGTTTGAAGCCGGAATGGAAGAAATGAAGAAGAATGGCGACGGTCATCTGGGAGTTGACAGTGGTTATGAAATTAAAACTGACACAGACAAGATTCTTTCCGTTGGTCGATATGTTGTTAATACGGTAGGTTCATCTTCTACTACAATGAAGTATGATACCATTGATAAAGAAAATGAAATTTTGATAACATTGCCCAGCCTTTTTAAAGATGCAAGCTATATTGATGTTATCAGTGAAAACATTAAGGAGCAGATGTTAGAGCAGAAAAAGGAGGACGACAATAAAACCTATTGGGTAGAAGGTATTGAAAATGAAGGAATAACAGAAAGATTTGAAAAAATTTCTGCTGAACAGAATTTCTACATCACTTCGGAAGGGAAGCTTGTAATTTCATTTGATAAATATGAAGTTGCACCGGGCTACATGGGAATTGCCGAATTTGAAATTCCGACAGATGTAATTTCTGATATACTTGTAAGCAGTGAGTATATAAAATAATCAGTAAAACAACAATAGTTCTGGTAATTCAGAACTATTATTGTTTACAGTATCCTTATTTAGTCTGATATTAAAAAATAAATAATTATAGCGTAATATTTATACTTGTATTATAATAAGGGCAAATTATAATTAAGTTTAAGGAGAATTTATGGCAGAAATTAAATATGAAATAACTGAAGAACTGGGGGTTCTTTCTGAATCGTCAAGAGGATGGACTAAAGAAATTAATTTGGTAAGCTGGAACGACAGGGAACCGAAGATAGATATAAGGGAATGGTCTCCTGAACATGAAAGAATGGGCAAGGGAGTTACATTAAGCAGAGAAGAAGCAAAATTGATGAGAGATATTTTAAATAAGATAGATTTATAACAGAAATTTTGTAAAAACAAAAAGCATACCTGCTTTTTGTTTTTACTTTTTTATTATTTATTTTTTTTATTGATGTAATAATAAACAGGAAGACCAATCAATGTTATAGCTATACCAATCAGTGAATTTTTAGGGTTGTCTATTATGGTGCTGATTAATATATATGCTCCTCCTACTATTCCTATAATCGGAGTTACAGGATATAAGGGAACTTTATATAATCCCTTTTCCTGTGGATATTTTTTCCTTAATATAAATACACCGTATACTCCCATTACAAAGAAAATCCACAGTACAAATACCAGAAGGTCAGTAAGTGTATTGAATGTACCTGACATTATATAAACTATGGCTAATACACTTTCTATTATCAGAGAGTTTGCCGGAGTCTGAAACTTAGGATGAATTTTACTTAACACTCCCGAAAACGGAAGCATTTTATTTTCGCCCATGGAATATGGAATTCTGGCTCCTGTCATCAGGAAGCCATTCAATGCACCAAACACCGATACCATTATACCTGCGGTAATAAACATTGCTCCCTTATTTCCGAAAAGTGCAACGGCTGCATCTGCGGCAGCGGTTTCAGATGTAACAACTTGTTCAAGAGGCAGAGCTTTAAATATTGCCAGATTGAATATTGCATAAACAGCTATTACAAATATGACTCCAAAAGAAATTACCTTAGGCAAGTCCCTTGTGGGGTTTTTAAGTTCTGCTGCCATATTGGTGACACTTATCCATCCCTCATAGGCCCACAAGGTACCCAGCATTGCCGCACCAAATCCTGCTGAAGGCGCTGAAGGATTGATGATGCTTTCGGTAATTCCAAAAGATGATGAACCTTTTATAAGACCAAATAATATTATTGCTGCAATAGGTACAAGCTTACCTATAGTGGCAGCTGTCTGTATGACACCGCCATATTTCGTGGAAAGTACGTTCATTAATAAGATAAATGCTAATACTGCAACAGCAAGTATTTTTTGCTGTATGGAGTTCATAGTAACAAAGAAGCTTGCGTATGTGGCAAATGCTATAGCCTGTGCCGCAACTGATGCAGGATAAGAGATAATTGTCTGTACCCAGCCCAGCAAAAATCCGAAGGTTTCTCCGTATAATTCGGTTAAATATGTATAAAGTCCTCCTGCCTTTGGTATGGCAGCGGCTATTTCAGCAATTGACAGTGCTGATGCCAATGTTATTATACCGCTTATTACCCATGCAAGTATTGCCATAAGTGGTGATCCTGCATTTTGAAGTACTGTTGCAGGCTTTAAAAATATGCCGGAACCAATAATCATTCCAATGACAATTGCCATTGCTTCAATAAATGTTACATTTTTTTTAAGTGAATTATTTGTCATTTCATGTCCTCTCCTTTGTTAAATATATTCTTTTTATTTATGGTATGCTATAAGTTTATAACATTAT
>DHUT01000088.1:0-9886 GCA_002409285.1 Firmicutes bacterium UBA5227
ACTTTTTCTTGACATAGTACCACAACTTCTATATCATACTCATTATATCCTCTATTGTAATATTCATGAGAATTAATAACTAACTCTTCTAATTTAGAATAATTAATGTTTATAGACTCCATATTTAAATCTTGTTGATCTGGATAAAGTTCTAATCTCTTAGCTTCGCATGAGTTAAATTCTAATTTATTAAATTCATGATTTTCCATAAAAACAACATCAAAGTAACAGTAATGTGAGTTAAACTCATTATATAAATCATAAATCATTAACACATCTAAAAAAACACTATAAATTAATTCTATAGTATCCCAATCAAATGACAGGGTAACAAGTTTACAAAAAAGACAGTCTATTAAATATAACTTATTTATATTATTTTTGAACTCACTATTCAAGTCCTCTTTGTCATTATCAATAAATGTATGAGAATTTATATTAAAATCATACACAAAAACTATTTTATTAAAACATATAGTTTCATGTTGTAAGACTGTTTTATTTTCTAATAATGATATAATATTAAAATCAAACGCAATTACTACAGTATCTTTTGGTTCTTGCATCGTTAGTTCATCATATTCGCCAGATATATGTAATTCAAATTCATTATACTCCAATAAATCTTCTACATTATAGAAAATTCTATATTTATTCATCTCTTCAAGATGATTTTCAATTTCTATTATTTTGAGTTTCTTTTCTATAGCATTATCAATTGTATCTAGTAAACATTTAATTTCTGAAATTGTTTCATAATAAGCTAACATACAATGCCTCCACTATTCTTTCCTCAAAAGTGATACTTTCTAATCACCTAATATACGTATTCTATTAAATTAATTTCACATTAATTTAATAATGTTCATCTATAGTATATTAGTCAACCATCCATTTATCAACCTAATTTTCCCAGTTATATCTGTCATCACTCAAATTACCCTATGTCATCTATAAAACACCCGATTTTTGACCCATTTTTCGTCCTCAAACCACTATATGTTGTGGTCAACTTCTACTTTTTGTCCCCCGAACCACAATACGTCATCAGAATCACACACTCCACATGTTCCGTCCACGGGAATTGGTCTACTGGCTGGGCTGTTTGGAGTTTGAAGCCTCCGGATTCCAGGAGTTTTATATCTCTTGCAAGGGTTGATGGGTTGCAGGATACGTATATGACTTTTTGGGGAGCCATGTTTATAATTGTATCAATGACTTGTTTTTCGCAGCCTTTTCTGGGAGGGTCCAGTATTACTATAGTTGCTTTAATATTTTGACTGTATAACTTCGGGACTATTTGTTCTGCCTTGCCTGCAAAGAATTCAACATTGTCAATATTATTGCTTTTGGCGTTTTCTTTTGCATTAATTATTGATTGCTCAACAACTTCCACGCCGTAGACCTTTCCGGCTTGCCTGGCTGCCATAAGGGATATGGTTCCTATGCCGCAATATATATCAAAGCAGGTATCATCTTTGCTTATGTCTGCATATTCTATTGCAGTTTTATAAAGTTTTTCTGTCTGAACTGAATTAATTTGAAAAAATGTTTCCGGGGAAATAGTAAAAACTAAATCATCTATTGTGTCGGTAATAGTTCCTGCTCCGTAAAGAGTAATATTCTTAGTGCCAAGTACAAGGTTTGTGTTCTTGGTGTTAATGTTTTGAACAATAGTTTTAATACTTGGAATACTTAAGGTCAAATCTTTTACAATCATTTCCTTATCCCTGAGATTTTCAGACGACGTAACTATTATGAGCATTAAATGGTTCATTCTGTTAGTTCTTATTACAATATTTTTTACTGTTCCTTTGCCTGTTTTTTTATCATAGGCTTTAATACCATGTTTAATCATCAATTCCTTAAAAACCCTTATGACATTATCTGCATCGTCATTTTGGAGCAGGCAACTGTTTATATCCACAGTATTATATGTTCCCTGCTCGTAGGGTCCGATACTCACTTGATTACTTTTCATACTGACTGAAAATGTAGTCTTGTTTCTATACCTGAAAGGCTCTTCCATCCCTATTGTGTCTTTTACCATGGATTCTTCAAAGCTTACTCCTGATCTTTTAAGTTCATTAATTACCCTGCTTCTTTTATATATCAACTGCTCCAGGTAATTCATATGCATAAGCTGGCAGCCTCCGCACTGCTCATAGTACACACAGGGCGGATTTATTCTGACTTGAGATAGCCTTATAATTTTTATCAATTTTCCCACGGCATAGTTTTTTTTCGACTCCTTTATTTCTGCCTGTACAACATCACCTGTAACTGCTCCCTTTATAAATACAACAAAATTATCTATTTTAGCTACTCCCTGAGCCATGTGATTTAAATCTATTATTTCAGCTTCGATTGTTTCTCCTTTTTGCAGCATGTTTTCTCCTTATTTTTTGTTAGTATAATTATACTATTTTAAAGAGTTTTGTCAAAGATTATAATACAAGTTATTCTGGGTACTCATTGCATAGCAGACGATAGGGCAGCTCGTCCTCTTCAATGGCAGGGAACCGTCCGACAGGTTTAAGAAAGCGGTTGTCAGTATTGTCGTTATTGCATTGACTCACTTCTCCTAACAGAACCGGACCGGTGCCTTCCTCTACCGAAAAATCATGATATAAATATGGCTGTATTGTAATGCTTTCTCCCGGCATTAAACGCACCTGCGTTCCTGCCGGAACACTCATTTTCCTGCCATCCTTGTGAACATACACCTCTCTGTTCTCGTCCAGTCCTTCATCGGGTGTAGTATTGTAGACACGAATCAGAACATTTCCGCCACCGCGATTAATGATATCCTCCATCTTGCTCCAGTGAAAATGCATTGGAGCATACTGCCCCTCCCTGAGATAGAGCAGCTTCTCGGCGTACGTCTTAGCGTATTTGTCCTTCATGGCAGTATTACCGTTGCGGATTGTAACCAGTGAAAAACCTACCTTGCCAAAATCGCCCAGTCCATAGTCGGTAATATCCCATCCTAACATATTGTCGCGGATTTCGTTGTAGTCGTTCCCCTTGGATTTCCATTCCTCCGGTGTAAATTTACAGAAAGGCGGAAGAGCAAAACGATATTCATTTATGAATGCCTCCATTTCTGCTAATGCATTGTTAATTTCACTGCGTTTCATAATAATTCTCCTTCTGGCCAAGAAAATCATTGACCATACATATTGTTGGCATTGAGGGTATACCTCCTCGCCTTTGAATGCAAAGTGAAGCAACTCCATTGGCAAATTCAGTAAAGTCTCGAATTTGTGTTTCACTCAGCTCTATGGGATTCATTCCGCTCCTGACCAACTTATAGAGAAATCCTCCCAAAAAAGCATCTCCAGCGCCGGTGGTATCAACTACATGAACATATGGATTAAGAACAGGAACAGTTAAAGATGCGTTTTTAACCGCAGTATATGCGCCTTTGCTTCCAAGCGTAACAATTGCACAGGAGATTCCTTTCTGAAAAAGAGATTCTGCAGCAGCCCCAGGAGAAGTTTCTCCTGTTACCAACCCTATTTCCTCTTCACTGATTTTTACAACATCAGCAAAATGAAGCACACTTTGCATGATCTCAGCGGCTTCATTCTCGCTTTTCCAGAGGGGTGCACGGTAATTTGGGTCATAAGAAATGATGGCTCCGGCTTTTTTTGCCGCTTTAACTGCTTTTATTGTGGCAGAGCGAGAAGGTTCGTTAGTCAGTGAAAGAGAGCCAAAGTGAAAAATCCTGCAATCTTCTGCCAGTTCATACTTAACTTCACTTTCCAAAAGGCATGTGTCTGCGCCGGGTTTGCGTGCAAACGAGAATCTGCGCTCACCGGATTCGGATAATTCAACAAATGCAAGTGTTGTGAACACATCATCCGTGCTTATAAGACCATAAGTATTAACACCTTTATCTTCAAGAACCCTGCGCAGATAATCCCCATGCATATCCCTTCCCACCTTGCCGATAAACGCTGTACTTAAGCCTAAGTTTGATGCTGAACAGACCACATTAGCAGGTGCGCCTCCGGGATTCTGCTCGAACAGTCGTGTGCCGTTTTCACTTATGCCGTGGTATGTAAAATCAATCAGTAGTTCCCCTATTGCGACTAAATCAACCATTAAATCACTCCCTAATATATAGTTACAACTCAAAATAGATAATAAACTATCTAATCTTTCATCCGTATAATTAATATCTATGACTTGTATATCAGTTAATCACCATATAGTTCACTACCTTCATAACCACATACTCCATAACGTGGAGAACTGATGGTTCATACTTTTTGGCAATCCATCCCAAAAACCCGAAGTATACGGAAAATGATCATTAAAACATAAATAAAACAATAATATTACAGCCCCGCACTTTAAAATTTGGGGCTGTCTATTGCTAGAGTATGAACATTTTTGTGGTTGCAAGCTCTCTTACACTGTCTGCGGTATATTTTACGGTATGGGAGTCAACCTGCTCAACGCCCGGGTAAAATGCTGCATGTTTTGCATTCTTGTGCTCCCTGTAATTAATTTCAACCTCAAATTTTTCGGGAATTGGAATTTTGCAGCCTTCTATGTGTTTTAATCCATTTATTACTCCATCCCTGATAAGGTCACAGGCAAGATCTGGATTGATGCTTACGGTTGCTCCGCCAACACCTTCTTTTGTAGCAACTGTTTCAATTCCGGGATTGAATTTTTTTGCATCTTCGCAAATCCTTTTGTCTCCGCTTACAAATACCACAGGAACTCCGTGAGCTGCTGCCAGATAAGAATTCACAACGAATTCGGAGGCTTTTTCTCCGTTAATTTTAATGTAATTATTCCCCTGATTAGTGGTATGTGACAATGGACTTCCGTCTGTGCCCGCTGCTGAGTGATATCCTATAAATATGACCGCATCAAATGTTTCATCCAGACCGTCAACCATTGAATCGGGTGTATTGACCCATCCCCTGCTTAGCTTTGCACATCGTGGGAGCTTGGTAATATCTATATTTCTTGCAGAATCATGAGCATCTTTAATAAATATTTCTTTGGCTCCCATAGAAATTGCACCTTCACATGCCGCAACTGTTTCCTTTGTCATTTGCTCTGCGAACTGTATGTAGTCTGAATTCCCCAATATTGTTTCGCTCCAGGATGTAACACCTGTAATACCTTCAATATCAACACTTATAAATACTTTCATTTTTCCCTCCTGTAATTATTTATTTAATAGTGAAATCACATTATTTACCTGCATTAAAACTCCTACTTTTAAGCATTCTTCATCTATATCAAAGCCTTCTGTATGAATTGATGAAGTTATGCCTTTTTCTTTATTTCCGCAGCCTAAATGGAAAAACCCGCCCTTGGCAACATCTGAAAAATATGAGAAGTCCTCAGCTCCAAGGCTTGGGAATTCTTTAAATACTATGTTTTCTCTGCCAAGAACCTTTTCTGCTGTTTCTTTAATTACGTCAACCACTTCATCATTGTTAATAAGTGCCTGATATCCGTCGTAAAAATCCACTGTACCCTGTCCGCCATATGCAGAAGCTGTCTTATTAACTATGTCTGAAATTCTTTGCTTGGCAAAATTTCTTGTTTCATCATCCAGTGCTCTCAATGTTCCGGTTATCTCTACTTCATCAGCTATTACATTATCCTTTACGCCGCCGGAAATTTTCCCAAGAGATATTACAACTGAATTAAGTGGCGATATATTTCTGCTTACTATGGTCTGTAATGAAGTAATCACACTTCCTGCCATTGCAATAGCATCTATGCCATTGTCCGGATATGCTCCGTGAGCCTGTTTCCCGGACAATTTTATTTTGATTGAATCTGTGGAGGCATTAAGCTTTCCATATTTCAGTTCAACCTTACCGGCGTCTATATAGGGCATTACGTGAAGTCCCAGTACGTAGTCCACATGTGGATTTTCCATGCATCCCTCTTTCACCATTCTTTCACCGCCGCCCACAGTTTCTTCTGCCGGCTGAAAAAATAGTTTAACCGATCCTGCAATTGATTCTTCTGAATCTGCCAGCTCCTTGATTATCTTTCCTACTCCCAGAAGTACCGTTGTGTGTGCGTCATGACCGCAGGCATGCATTACTCCAGGATTTATGGAACAATAGGGCTTGTCATTTTTTTCATTTATAGGCAGTGCGTCAATATCTCCTCTCAGGCCAATTGTCCTGCCTTCATGTTTTCCTCTTATTATACCTACGACTCCGGTGTCGGCGCATGGGTAATTTTCTATGCCCCACTGATTTAAATAATCCTGAATTTTCTTTTGTGTTCTGAATTCGTTCTGACTGAGCTCAGGATTCTTATGCAAGTCCCTTCTGATACTGACAAGTTCTTCGAATATTTCATTAACTCTTTTTTGAATGTCCATTTTATGCTCCTATAACAAATAATTTAATATTTTATATATTTTTCCGTCTTTAATATAAACCCTTGGTGTCCTTCTTGTAAATCTGCACATTATTTCATTTTTATTCGTACCTGCAAGCTCCGAAATTTCCTGTATATCCGCCGTATTTCCTGTTCCGTCACCATAAATTATCGCTTCGTCTCCCACTCTTGCCTCAGGTATGTCGGTTAAATCAACCATGCACTGATCCATGCAGATTACCCCGACTATCGGTGCCTTTTTCCCATTTATGGTTACATAGCCCTTGTCTCTCATATTGCGTGGATAGCCATCTGCATAACCAAAAGGAAGTGTTCCGATAGAGCTTCTTCTTTCTGCACGCCATGCATAATCGTAGCTTACACCTTCGCCTTTTTCAATGGTCTTAATGTGGTATATTCTTGTTTTAAATGTTAATGCCTGCTTTAACACAACTGAATCATCTGAGTAGGATTTCAGCCCATAAATTATTGCTCCCGGACGAATCATATTAAGCCTGTACTGAGGATAATCTATTCCTGAAATACTGTCGCAAATGTGTTTGTATTTAATTTTTCTTCCTTTTTTCTCAAGCTGTTCTATCACATTTATCAGTTTCCTGTATTGAGCATCATCTTCTTCTTTGCCGGCTAAAGCAAAGTGAGAGAATATCCCTTCTATCTCAAGGTTGTCCAGGTCAAAAATTTTATTTATTTCGTCTATACTTTCCTGACAATCTTTATATCCAAGGCGATTAAATCCGGTATCGTATTTTATTTGAACCTTTGGTATCTTATTATGACTTCTTCCCAGGCTATTCAGCAATTCTGCCTGATGTAATGAAAAAATTGTCTGGGTTATATTGTATTTAACAACATACTCTAAGTATTCATCAGGAGTATAACCCATTATAAATATATTGTAATCGCTGTAATGATTTCTAAGTTCAAGAGCCTCGGACAAAGTGGCAACCGCCAGATAGTCAGCTCCGTTTTCCATAATTGCAGGGGCTAAATCAACGGCACCATGTCCGTATGCATTAGCTTTTACCACTGCTGCTATTGCAACATTTTCCCCCACAACCTCTTTAATTTTCCGCACATTGTATGCAATGTTGTCCAAATTTATTTCCACATAAGTGTCTCGCAATAATGGTTCCATAACTCCTCCTTATATTTAATCAGCCTCTGCTTCATTATCCTGTTCAGCCTCCGCTGATAATTTCAAATCATATATTTCATATACTAATTTTGTAATTTCTTCTCCGTCTGCCAGAAAAAACGACAAATTGCCAAGATATTTATCCGTACCCGGCAATGTTTCCGTACTGATCTTTTCTGCCGAGAAACCTATGACATCCGTGGCAAGTCCAAGCAGTTCGGTCAACGTTAAATCTGTCTGTATGTGTGGATATACTGCACTTATTACGGCGGGAAGCTTTAACCCCATAGCCTTTTTCACGGCAGCCTTTATAAATTCCTGCTGTGTTTGCACTCTTCCGAGGTCACCGTTGGGATAGCCCGGATAGCCTGGGTCACCTTTCCTAAATCTTAGCAATTCCAGAGCCTTATCACCTTTTATTGACTGTTTGCCCGGTTTTATGTCGATGTAAAGAGGCGGTTTATCATAAGGGTCTGTATACTTCATGTGGAAAGGGACATCAAATTCCACTCCACCTATTGCTTCCACTGCGGCTCTTAAGCCCTCGTATTTTATTGTAGCATAATTATCTACAGGCATCCCGGTTACTTCCTCAACAGCTTTTATAAGGGCGTTAATGCCATCCTCTTCCATGCCGTAGACTGCATTGATTTTTTGATTTTCAGAATATTTGGCATAGCCTTCTCTGTAATAATATGTGTCCCTTGGAATCGATATTAAGTTAGCCTTCTTTGTTTTTTTATCAAAGCTCAGAAGCATTATTGTGTCTGATCTTGGCCCTTCCAACCCCACAAGAAGTATGTTAATTTTGTCGCTGCTATGCATTGCTTTTTCCAGGGGTGTATAAAATTCCATGTCTTCTTCATTCTTATCTTTATCTTCATTTTCATTTGTTTCTGCCTGTTCCATTTCATCAGGCGAATAATATTTTACATAGGTGAAGATACTCACTGATGTTACTAAAGAAAATATAACAAGTGATAATATAAATATTTTAAAGAATTGTTTCATTAATATTTCCGCCTTTCAATTCAGTTGGTGCCGGTGTTCTGAACCTGTTCAGAGTCTGCTATGCCATATATTTCATTAATCATCACCTTTATTGCATCATCATCCGCAATATAAAATGACAAGCCTTCTAAAGGAGTTTCCGTTCCGGGTATAATATTTGAATTAATGTTATCAATTGAAAATCCTGCTATGTCACCTGCAAGACTCAGAATGTCAGTGATTCTTACATTTGTTTCTATGTGAGAGAAAGCTTCTTTTATTAATGCGGGAAGCTTAAGTCCTAAGGCTTTCTTTACCGCAGATTTAATAAACTGCTGCTGAGCTTCTATTCTTCCAAGATCCTGGTTTGGATATCCTTTTCTATACCTGAGAAATTTTAGGGATTGTTCACCGTTCAACAGCTGATTGCCCTCCGGTATGTCTATGTACAGAGGCGGATCATCATATGGGTCTGAGTAGACCATATGGAACGGAACATTAACTTCAACCCCATCCAATAACTCCACGCAGGAAACCACCGCTTCATAATCAACAATAACATACTTTTCCAAAGGTATTCCCAAAAGTTCCTGAACTGAAGATGCCAAAACTTCAATTCCTTCCTGGGCATATACGGCATTTATTTTTTTTGAATCCGGGCTGTCATGACCGGCACGGGGATAGTAGGTATCTCTTGGGACTGAAATCAAATCAGCCTTTTTATTTTCCATGTCATAGCTCAGAACCATCATTGTATCCGTTCTTACTCCTTCAAGTCCAACTACAAGAACATTGAATCTTTTTGATTTTTTGGCTGCTTTACCTATAGGCGTATTGTAGTCAAATGAACTTGATTCATAAAATTCCAATGGCTCCGGCTTTTGAGCGGAGTCGTTCTTAATTGTTCCGATAACAATATCTTTATCTACAAACAATATATATCCCAAGGCTCCTGTACTCAAAATAATCGAAATAAAAATT
The DNA here is from genome assembly GCA_002409285.1 of Firmicutes bacterium UBA5227. GTDB lineage: Bacteria > Bacillota > Clostridia > Tissierellales > Sedimentibacteraceae > Sedimentibacter. The sequence continues at coordinate 9,506 of DHUT01000088.1, forward strand.
ACAGATGTAAAAAAAACCTTAAAAAAGTGTTTTATCATTTTCCCTACCCAATTAATTTTCCTAATTTAATAAAATATTATACCTATTAATTATATCAAAGCTTAATCTATATTTCAATTTATTATTAAAAAAATTTAATTGCAAACCAACATTAAATTCAATATATAATGCATATATATGCATTATATATTGAAAAAACTTGCGTTATAAAAACATTTTCACGAGGTGTGATTTTTTTTATTATGCTTAAAAAATAGTAATAAACCTTAATTATTAAAAAATATTTTATTTTTTTATAAATATTTATTGCAATTTATGGGAAAAGCTGTTACAATACAGTTATCTTTTTTAATATCGGAGGATTTTTTTAATGAAAACAGG
>DHUT01000088.1:10102-77274 GCA_002409285.1 Firmicutes bacterium UBA5227
AAGGATGTATTCGTGCATTTTTCTGCAATCGTTTCAGATGGTTTCAAGACACTGGAAGAAGGTCAAAAAGTAAACTTTGATATAGTTGATGGTCAGAAGGGACCTCAGGCTAGCAACGTTACTGTAGCATAGTATTGTTTTAAGAAATAATATTTAATATAGATATAGCAGTTTTAGTATTATATTATTATATTGGTTTCAATTAACGATGACTGAACAGCAAGAAAATAGCTGACTATGACTGAAAACTTAAAAAAAATTGGCTTAAGCCAATTTTTTTAATATCAACGACTGTGAATAATATTTTTAAATTTAAGGAATTATTTATTTATCGTCCATCAATTGTTTTAGTGTGGGCATTCCGCTTTGAGCCCCCAGTTTTGTTATTGCATAGGCTGCAGCCTTGTTAGCAAACATTATAGCATCCTCCAGCCTGTCGCCTTTTACCAAAGCTGATGCCAGTGCTCCGCAGAACGTATCTCCTGCTCCTGTGGTATCTGCTACTTCAACCTTATAAGATGATATATGCTTAAATTCATTTCCATCAAAATATTTAACTCCATGGGCTCCCAGTGTAACAATAAGTTTATTGGGGTATTTTTTCATTTCTTCCTCAGTATCACAGTCTTTTCCAAGAATTATTTTAAGCTCATGCTCGTTGGGCGTAATGTATGTGGCATTTTCTATCATTTCACTGCTAAGTTCTACAGCTGGAGCAGGATTTAAAATAACATCCACATTATTTTTTTTACAAAGCTCCAATGTATATTCAACTGCTTCCATAGGTATCTCAAGCTGCAGTAACACAATGTCTGCTGATAATATTATATTTTTATACTTATCTATCACAGCCCTGTTTACTTCATAATTTGCACCGGATATAACAATTATGCTGTTGTCATTTTCTGCCACAACTATGTTCGCCACGCCGGTAGGAACCCCATGAATTACATCAATATATTCAGTGTTTACTTTGGCTGAATTTAAATTATCTATTGCAAAACTTCCGTTTACATCTGCTCCTACACATCCTATCATAATGCTGTCCGCACCTAATTTGGAGGAAGCTACAGCCTGATTTGCTCCCTTACCTCCCGGTACCAGGGAAAATGTATTGCCCAGAACAGTTTCTCCGGCTCCCGGTCTTATGTCTGATGTAAATACCATATCAACGTTAATTGAACCTACAACTACTACCTTTCCCATACTTCCTCCCTTTATTCAATCATACTATCCAACTTGTATATGTCCTTCAGTAATATTTCATTGAATTTGTTTAAATCTATATCTGTTAAAACTATCGGAAATGATTCGTCATAATCAATCCATTCTCTAATATCACAGACCGTATTCCCTCTGTTTAATCCTTCAGAGCAGTCTACCGCCACATCCATATGCTTAGATTTATACAGTTCAGGGTGTATTAAATACATCAGGGCACATACATCGTGAATCGGAGTAAAGGTACCACTGTTTACATGGTCGCCCTTAAAATAGAAGTTCAGAACTTCTCCGCACATCTTTGAAATCTTTCCCGCACTATTTAAAAGTTGATCCACATCTTCACGGAATAAGCCTGCCGAATGTGTAACATTCAATCCGCTCATAACTATAGGAAGCTTTGAATCAAATACGATTCTTGCAGCTTCCGGGTCTGCCCAGATATTAAATTCTGCAGATGGTGTGGTATTTCCTCCATGAGTTGCTCCGCCCATGATTGAAAGAAGTTCTATTTTATCTGCCACCTCTGGAAATGTCTTAATCAATAAGGCAATGTTAGTCAGCGGACCAATGGCTACAAGCGTTACTTTTCTTTCTGAAGACATTATTGTATCCCTCAAAAATGTTACCGCATTGTCAGAATATAGTTTCTTTGTGTGGGGAAATTGATAGTCTCCCACCCCATTGGCTCCGTGAACACTAATTGCCGGTCTTTTTTCTCTGATCAAAGGTCCTTTGGAACCTTTTGCGATTTTTATATCCTTATTTAAAAATGACATTAGTCCAATTGCATTGTTCGTGACATTTTCTATTGTCTGGTTACCTGCAACCGTGGTAATACCTAAAAGATCAAATTTATCTTCATTTGCAACGGCAAAGCACAGAGCAACAATATCATCTATGCCTGGGTCGCAGTCTATAATAATATTTCTCTTATCCATTTTTTCACCTTAATCACTTAGTTTTTCTCTCTTTTTCATTCTTCTATAGCTGTAAATTCCCAGACCAACTATTGTGGTAGCATAAGGAATCATCTGAATTAACTCATGTGGCCAGTCTCCAAGCTGAAGTATGTTTGATAAGGCTGATGCAGCACCAAACAAAAGCGAAACAAGGAATGCACCTATAGGCGTATCGCCTCCCATGGAACTGGCAGCCAGGGCAATAAAACCTCTGCCGGCACTCATTCCTGTAGTAAATTTTGTCATGAAACCGCCTGACAGGAAAAACCCACCCATAGAAGCAAGTATTCCGCTTAATATAATGGTGATATATTGCACTCTTTTAGAGCTTATACCCACTGATTCAGCAGCATTTTTATTTTCTCCTACCGCCCTTATCCTCAGACCCAGCGGAGTTTTGTATAAAAACAGGTGGACAACGACAACCAATATTAAGGATATATATGTAAGCACATTTTGATTTGATATGACTTCACCTATATATGGTATTTTTTCAATCACCGGTATGTTAATTTTGGGTAGAGGAACAGATGCAACAGATGATGAAACACCTCTGTCTCCTGCCACTGCTATAAGAATCAGAACAGTGGCACCATTTGCGATAAGGTTAATTGCAATAGCAGCCAAAATCTCATCTGTCTTAAGTTTAAGTATAAAAAATGCAAGTAAAAATCCGATCACTCCTCCCATAGCCATAGTTGCCAGCAACCCTAACCAGCTGCTTTGAAAGGCTGCTGAAAACACCACTCCAAACAACGCTGAAAACAGCATTATGCCTTCAAGAGCCATATTTACAACACCGGACTTTGAAACTATAGCTGAAGCCAGTGCAGCAAATAAAATAGGTGTTGTGGCCCTCAGTGCAGCATTTAAGAATTCAGGTGATAAAAGAGCATTTAGTATCATTATTCAGCCTCCTTAATATTACCTAAAGCAGCCTTCGCTTCTTTAGCTATCATTTTATGCTTATACTTGCTTAAAAACTGTTCTGCCACAATAAGCAGAATTATAATCCCCTGGGTTACCGTAACTATTTCCATTGGGACATTTGAAACAATCGACATTTTTGAAGCTCCTGTCCTGATATATGCAAGGAAAAATGCCGCAACAGGAACATATAGGGGGTTATTTTTAGCCAGTGTTGTAATTATGATTGCATCCCAGCCATAGCCCAGGGAATTAGTCCATGAAAATCGTTCATACATCCCAAGCATTTCAACTCCTCCGCCAATGCCGAATATTAATCCTCCTATGAGCTGGGATATTAAGGTCACCTTCAAAACATTAATGCCTGAGTACTTGGCATAATCTGCATTTTCACCGGTAACCCGGATTTCGTAGCCTATCTTTGTCTTGTGCAGAAACACATAGCCAAAACCAGCAGCCGCTAATGCAATAAATAAACCAATATGTATTCTCGTGCCGGGTATAATTGAATTAAGCTGGGTAACATCAGGAATAGCATATGAAACGACTGCTCCCACCTTGGGATCTCTAAGATAATAGTTTAAAACATAATTAGCAAAGAATGTAACCAGGTAGTTCATCATCAGTGATGAAACAAGTACATCAGAATCAGTTTTTATCTTCATTACAGCAGGAATAGCAGTAATAAAAGAACCAAACAGACCTGCAATCAAAATACATATCAGGGGACTGATGCCTGCAGGCATTGCTGTATTCACGGCAATAAAGGTTGCCACAAGTCCTCCTATGTGGAACGAACCTTCACCGGCAAGATTTATTTGGTTTGCCGAAAACATAATGCTTACACCGACTCCGGCAAATATTAGCGGAATCGCAGCCTCAATTACGTTGCCGATTCGCCTTGTACTTTTTAACGGCCCTATAAGAAGTTCAAGAATTGCTTTCACAGGTTCATCACTTGTAAGAAAAATTATAATAAATGAAATTAGCAATGCAATACCAATGGATAGTACGGTACGCAAAATATCATATTTTTTATTACTGTTCATATATTATTCCCTCCAGTTTTTCATCCCTTTTAATACCCAGCATGTATTCACCTAATTCTTCTTCCGTAAGGTTTTTAACATCGTTAAACACTCCGGAAAAACTCCCCTTATACATTACTGCCAGCCTGTCACTCAGCTCCAGCACCTCATTTAAATCTGCCGATATTAGAATTATTGCACACCCTGCATCCCTGAATTCGATAATTCTTTGTCTTATAAATGAAGATGCTCCTACGTCAATACCACGTGTGGGCTGGTTGGCGATAATTATTTCAGGATTGGTTGAAAATTCCCTTGCCACTACTACCTTCTGGATATTACCGCCTGAAAGCATACCTACATTTTGTTTATAAGACTCACACTTAATCAAATATTCCTTTATAAGCTTATTTACTCTTGATTCAATTTTTTTAGTTTTAAGCATAAGTCTTCCGGAATATTCAGGATTGTCATATTGATTAGAAAGGATATTATCCATTATGTTCATATTTGCCGCACATCCTAATGTCATTCTGTCTTCAGGTATATGCGCAACTCCTGATTTTCTTATACTGTATATGCTGCTGTTTTTAATATCCTTGTCAAATATTTTAATACTGCCTGAATATTTTTTTGTAAGTCCTGTTATGGCATCCACAAGATGACCTTGGCCATTACCTTCAACTCCTGCAATACCAAAAATTTCACCTGCCTTTAAATCAAATGAAAGGTCGTTCACTCTTACAACTCCTGTAGTTCCCACTACCTGTAAATCTCTAACTTTCATAACCGTTTCCCTGAGAACAGGTGGCTTTTTATCAAAGGACGTAACGACATCTCTGCCAACCATCAGCCTGGACATTTCCACCGTGGAAATATCACTAACATTATAAGTTCCTTTACTTCTGCCGTTGCGCATTATTGTTGCCCTGTTGCAAATTGATTTAATTTCATCCAGTTTGTGAGAAATGAAAATAATCGTGTGACCCATATCCTTTAAATTCTTTAATTGTATGAACAGTTCATCTGTTTCCTGTGGAGTAAGGACTGCGGTAGGTTCATCCAGTATCAGAATATCAGCTCCTCTGTACAAAGCCTTTAGTATTTCTACTTTTTGCTTAATTCCTACTGGAAGCTCCTCAACTTTCATTGTAACATCAACATCGAAGTTGTACTTTTTTGCTATATCAGCGGATAAATTGACAGCCTTATCCATATCTGTAAATATACCGCTTTTAGGCTCTACTCCAAGTACAATGTTTTCTGCAACTGTAAGAGATGGAACAAGCATAAAGTGCTGATGAACCATTCCTATACCTTTTTTTATTGCATCTTGGGGGGAATTTAACTTAATTTCTTCGCCATGTAATATAATATTCCCCTGTTCTGGAGTTTCAAGCCCAAATAAAACTTTCATAAGAGTACTTTTGCCTGCACCATTTTCACCTAATAATGCGTGTATTTCGCCTCTTTCAAGCTCCAATGTGACATCCTTCACAGCCACAACCCCATTCGGATAAATTTTCATTATATTTTTCATTTCAAGCACTTTATCGCTCACCGAAATACCTCCAACTATTAAACAGTCAGGGACCTCCCCCTGACTGTTTATATGTGATTTTTATTACTGATAATAAGTAAGCAGCACCATGTACAGATTAGCGCCTTACTTAACGGAATCTTTTACTGCCTGAACTTCTTCTGTTGATTTACCTAAAGCAGAATCAACAACTATTTCCCCATCAATAATTTTTTGTTCCAATTCATCCAATTTTGCTCTGATTCCTTCAGGAAGCATTTCTTCATAATGAGCATCTTTCACTATTTCAACTCCGCCTTCAGCAAATCCCAATGATTCAACTCTTCCGTATTCAAACTTACCGTCCATATCAGCTTTAATTGCTCTATACAGAGAATTTCCCACATTTTTAAGGGCTGATGTAGGAATTACATGTGCCTTGTCCGGAAGTAATGCAGCCTGATCTGAGTCAACACCAAATGCATATTTATCTGTATCAACAGCCGCTTCAATCTGACCCAATCCTGCTAATCCGGCTACATTATATCCCACATCAACTCCTCCGCTTTGATACTGAGATAAAGCAAGATCCTTTCCTCTGGCTGAGTCAAGAAAATCTCCTACATATGCTATAGAAACCTTTATGTCAGGCTCCACGTACTTAGCTCCCTGAATATATCCAAATAAGAAATCATTTATTACAGGGTTTTCCATTCCGCCTAAAAAACCTATGTTCTTAGTTGCCGGATCAATGTTTGGCAGGCTTGCGTCTGTTGTCATCATTGCTGCGGCAGCTCCGATTAAGAATGATACTTCATTCTGTTTGTACAGCACATTATAAATATTTTTGAAATTTCCTGTTTCTAAATCAGGGAAAGTTTCATCAAAGAAAATAAATTTCTGGTCAGGGAATTCTGTTGCTGCGTCCTTAAGTGCATCATACATCTGATATGTACCAACTATTATAACGTCATATTCTCCCGTTTCGCAGTATTCCAAAACAGCAGGACCCCACTTTGGTTCATCTGATGGCGCTCCGCCCATTTCATAAGTCTTAAAATCAAATTTGTCAGCACCAAGTTCATCCTTCAATCTTTCAAGTCCTGAGTTTGCAGAATCAAAAAATGATTTATCTCCTAATGTTCCGTTAATTAACAATGCAGCCTTGTACGGCTTTCCACTTTCAGATGTTCCTCCGCCATTTGGTGTTCCGGAAGGCTCCTTTGCACATGCGGTAACTGAAAAAATCATCATAACCGCAAGCAGTAAAGCTGTTACCTTTTTCATTTGATATCCTCCTAATTAAGCCTGAGCTTTTTTTATGTATTTTAATGTATCATCGACCAAATCATCCAGCATAATTTCCTCATAATGCCTCATATAGGTTACAAGCTTGTCAAATGCAGGTGAAATAAGTCTTTTTGGAATGATACCCATTCCCTTTTGAATTCCTAAAACAGGCATACTCATGCCTGCGTTACAGTCAGCATCAATACCGCACATTGTAATTATGTTCAGTGTTTTTTCAAAATCACCTTCACCATACATAAGGGCGATAATTTCGCAGCATGCGTTTGGATACGCATGAATCCAGTTGTATTTCTTATATTTTTCTTCGCATTCAGCTAATGCATCGTGCCAGTCTCCATATTTTAAACAACGGTTATATGCAAAACTTATAACGGAATAATATTCACTGTCGTTTGGAATCATTGAAATAGCAGTTTTAACTACGTCCCTTACATCATCATTTACAAACGCCATAGATATCATTACAGAATTGAACACTTCTCCAAGAATTCCGTTGTTTATGTGTGACACCTCTCCGTCTTTCCACGCAAGCTCTGCAGCCAGCCTTGGATTCCCCGGAGCGACCATACCGCATACTGCACCTCTCATCTGTGCACCAATCCATTCATTAAAGGGATTGTTCCATTTAGCGCTCTCCGGAGGCATCATACCTGAACGGATATTCCTTAAAGCAAGCTCTTCCGCAGACCATCCCACAGGTATCAAACCAATCCATGACAATGCAATGTCCTTGCTTGTAACAGCATATCCCTTATCTTTAAATGCATCAAGGAATGCTATTTCAAAGGTTATATCATCGTTGTATGTATTTGGTTCCCTGATATAGGATTTAACGTCTCCAAAGGCTTCGTACAAATTTTTTGATGTATAGCCTTCGACCATGGTACCCATAGCCGCACCTATAAGTTGAGACATCCATCCTGCTTTAATCTGTTCTTTAAACTTATCCGAATCAATATCTAACTTTACAGGTTCTGGAAATTGAACACTTAACTCATATTGTTTGAAATTATCATAGTATCTATACTTCCAATAATCTGAGCTTTCATTTTTTTTGGCATTTAAAAATTCATTCCTCAGCTCAGCCGAAACCTTCTGAAGCTCTACACTGTTTTCTTCCTTATGAGCCTTAAGGCCCCTCTCCAGGAGTTCATAAGCGTTGTTAACTGTATATCCTCTGTTTTCCAAAGCCTGAACCGCCGAAACCATAGCAATTTCAGGTGCACCGGAGCCCGGTACATTGCTTCCCCAGTCATTGCTTAGTGTTCCGTCATAAAAATCCGCAACAGCCTTTAAAGCGCTCCATCCCTGCTCTCCTTCATCTAATACGGTCGGTTTCGCATTTGAAAATAAATCATATGCCATTTCCCATGCTTTTTTCATTAAATCCTCCTAAGGCTTATTACAAGCACATTACGCAAGCTCAAGAGCAATTTTCATCATATCTTTAAATCCTTTTTCTCTTTGCTCCGGAGTCGTTTCTGTTTGATTTGCTATTGAATCTGATACCGTAAGTATAGTCAGCGCATTTACACCTGCTCTGTTTGCGTTGCAGTATAAAGCGTATGATTCCATTTCTGCTGCCAGGCATCCCATCTTAGCCCAGCTCCTCCAGCTCTCAGGGTTGTCGTGATAGAAAACATCTGACGTTACTATGTTACCCACAGTTGTGCTGATATTATTTTCATCAGCTATTTTTTTTGCCCTGGACAAAAGCTCCCAGGAAGCCGTGGCTGAATAAATACCGGGAAGGTTATATTGAGCAGCGTAATTTGAATCTGTACTTGCACCCATTACCAATATAATATCATATAAATTTAATCGCGGGTCATATGCTCCGCAGGAACCTATTCTGATTAAATTTTTAACTCCATAAATATGTATCAATTCATATGAATAAATTCCAATTGAAGGGCATCCCATTCCGGTACCCATAACTGACACCTTTCTTTCGTTATATGTTCCTGTATATCCGAACATATTTCTTACAGCATTAAACTGCTCAACATTATTTAAAAAATTTTCAGCAATAAATTTAGCCCTCAAGGGGTCACCCGGCAGCAATACAGTTTCTGCAATTTGTCCCTTACTTGCACTGTTATGTGGTGTAGACATATAATTTTCCTCCTCTACATTGATAATGTTGATATTTGATATTTTATATTTAAAATAATATAAAAAGCTATAGTATATTACTACTTTTTTATATTATAGTCAATATTGGTTTTCTTGGTTTTCTTGGTTTTCTTCCTTTCTCTCTTAAGCTCCAACAATATAGTCATCCAAATCAACGCCTGGTTTTTCTTCCTGAGGCTGTAGAAGTTTTACTGTCCAAAAGACGTATTCCACTTCTTGTCATTTCGATTACATTTCTTTTCATAAGTCTTCCTGCTGCTTTTTTAAATGAACTTTTGCTGAGTCCGAGAGTTTTGTTTATTTCTTCCGGACTGCTGTCATCATTCAGCGGAAGGAACCCCTTATTTTTTGCAATAGCATTTAATATTTTCTCTCCATCCTTGTCAATTTGAAGTCTTGGTGCATCCTTCAGGCTTAAATCCAGCTTGCCGTCTTCTTTAATGTGACTTATTCTGACCTCGACAATTTCTCCGGAATGCAGGGGTTTTAATAATTCTCCTTCATGAATAAGCCCCAGGTACTTTCCTTCAACAGCAACCATTGCTCCCAGACCCCTTTTCAGGCTGAAAACTGTTCCCTTCACCATGTCGTTAACCTTGTATGGCGAATCCGTTCTGAGAACCTTGAAAAGATTCATAGTTGCACACAGGCGGTCGGATTTATCGATATATAACCCTACCAGATATTCTCCGTTAAGCTTAATTTCTCCTACCTGCTCTTTAAACGGAAGGAATAAATCCTTTTCTAATCCCCAGCTTAAAAAAGCTCCTATTCCGGTCATCTGCACAACCTTTAAATATGCAATTTCACCTATAACGATTTTAGGTCTTTTTACTGTGGCAATTACCCTGTCATCAGAGTCCCTGTAAACAAAAACCTTAATTTTATCACCTATCCCGGTATTTTCCGGCACCTGTTTTAAGGGCAACAGAATTTTTTCATCGGCTTTTTCACCGCCTGGCTCTTTAAGGTATACTCCAAAATCCACTTTTTTTATTACTTCAAGCTCCTGCATTTCTCCTAATTTTATCATACTTTCTCCTATGGAACAGGAAATGTTCCTTACTGATTTTATCTTCTTCCTAACAATTTAAACATATTTTTTTTATAATTTTCAACCCCGGGCTGAGTAAATGGATCTATAGCATTAGTATACCCACTTATTCCGCATGTCATCATAAAAAGGTAAAAAAGCTTACCTAAATAAAATTCATTCATTTCAGGAATCCTGATGACTATGCCCGGCACCTGCCCCTCGTTATGAGCCATAAAGGTTCCTTCAAAAGCACTTCTGTTTATATAGCTTAAGTCCCTGCACGCAATATAGTTTAATCCGTCAAAATCATCATCTGCCAGCGGAACAGAAATATCACCTCTGCTGCTTTCTGTTAATACTGTTGTTTCAAAAAGTATCTTCCTCCCTTCCTGAACATACTGCCCCATTGAGTGAAGATCCGTAGTAAAGTTTAAAGAAGCTGGGAATATTCCTTTACCCTCCTTGCCCTCGCTTTCGCCGAAAAGTTGTTTCCACCATTCGCCAATGGATACATACGAAGGCTCATAATTAACAAGAACTTCCACTTCCTTGCCACGCCTGTTCAAAATATTCCTGGCAGCAGCATATTGACAGCATATATTTTCATTGAAATTTCTTTTTTGATAATCCTCCCCACCAGATTTCAGACCACTGATAAATTCATCCGTATTCAGATTAGCAGCGGCCATTGGCAATAAACCAACCGGTGTAATAACAGAATACCTTCCCCCTATATCATCAGGAATTACAAAAGTTTTGTAGCCATTTATGTCAGAAATATTCTTTAGAACTCCTCTTTCTTTATCTGTTACAACAAAAATTCTGTTCCTGGTATCTCCTCCGTATTTTTCCTCCATCAGATTTCTTACTATCCTGAAAGCAACTGCCGTCTCCAGCGTTGTCCCTGATTTCGAAACAACAATTACACAAATTTCCTTATTTTTAACAACCTCTGTAAGTTTTTTCAAATATGCTCCGCTTAAATTCTGTCCGGCATAGTAAACTTGCGGACTTAACAATTCATTATGGAAGTCCCCTCTGATTGCTTCTACCGCAGCTCTTGTTCCCAGGTAAGAACCGCCTATTCCCAACACTATAAAAGCCTCGCAATTACTTCTTATATAGTTTGCGGATTTTTTAATTTCTTCATATTCCTCTCCATCCATGGACACGGCATAATCAACCCACCCTGTCATGTTGCTGCTGACTCCTTTTTTATCAAGCAGAATTTCCTGGGCATGCATGATTTCCGGCTCTATATCTCTCATCTCATTTTCACTTATAAAGCTTCCTTTTAGATCCAAAATAATTTCCTTCATATTGCCCCTCTTTCATAATTATATTATTTCCGCCATCAACATGGCATAATCATCCTTATGCATTTTACAAAAATCATTCAGATAATGACTTAGGTTGCCAAGTATATCCCCGTCCTTTTTTATTATATATAACAGGTTTTCAATACCAAATTGCTCATTATTCCGATTCCTTGCTTCCGTAATACCGTCGGTATACAAAAACAGTTTATCTCCGATATTAAGATTTAATTTATTTTCATCGTAATTGACATCGTCAAATATATTAGCAATCGGATAGCCCTTGGAATTTAACAAGGCAATATCTTTATTTTTTTTCAGTAATACAGGCTCTGAATTGTGCCCTGCATTAATATATTCAAATTCATGAGTATCTTTATTATAAATTCCCATGAATACAGAAAAATACTTATCATAATCCAAATTTAAAGAAAGAAATGTTTTATGAAGTTCCTTCATTATTTTATTCAGTCCCAGACCACCCTTGGCAATAGTTCTCAGGGATTGTCTTACAAAGACAGTCAACAGTGAAGCGCTGACACCATGTCCCACCACATCACAAATATAAACTCCTGTATTTTTTTCATCTATTTTAAAAACATCAAAAAAATCTCCGCTCAGAGACTCCGATGATTCGTACAGGTAATCAATGCTTAAACCGTTGTACATTCCCCTGGGCGGAAGCATTCTAATCTGCATATTCCTTGCAAATTTAATGTCATTGCTCATTTTTTTGTTTTGTTCATTAATATTTTTTGCTAATTTTTTCTCATTTGTTATATCTCTGAATACTTCCACAGCACAGGCAGTCTTGCCATCACCAGCCTGTACAGGTGAAGATACAACCATATATGTTCTGCCACATATGGATTCTTCCTTTTTTTCTATCGTTCCTTTTCTAATTGTTTCACCTGATATACAGTAATCACAGTTTTTTCCCGAACCAAAAATTTCATAACACTTGCTTCCGGTAATATCCCCCAAATCTTCCTTCATTTTTTTGTTTGCATAAAGCACTACATTGTTTTTATCAACAACTCTGACCCAGTCTATCATTCCGTCAACTATTCCAAGCTGGGATTCATTTAATTCAAATTTCATGGGATCACTCCTTAGGCTTTATTTTTTCTTTTGTGTAATTTAAAAGCAACTGTCCTATTTTATCAGAATTATGCCTTATGTAGTTATTTTTTATTTCCACAAAATTACTGCTTATGACCCTAATATTCATTTCTTCAAGTTTTTTTACCTGGTTTTCGTCAATCAGAACCTGCTTAGCACCCTTGAACTTGTAATTAGCTATTTGGCTTTCAGAAATAAGCTCATCATTTGCAATTACATAATCTATGACATACCTGCTGCTGTGCTTGATAATTGCACTTACATGGTCATACACATTGTAGTGATCAGTTTCTCCGGGTTGTGTCATAAGATTGCATATATAAAACTTCGTCGCCCCGGATTCAGCTATGAGTTTGGGGATGTTATGAACAAGCATGTTTGGAATCACGCTTGTATACAGGCTTCCCGGACCAAGGACAATTATATCGGCTTCATTTATATCCCTTACCGTTTCTTCCAATGGCATACATACTTCGGGGACAAGTGAAATTTTATCTATTCCTGCTCCGGATTTACTTACAAACTCAGGAATATCTTTTTCCCCTAAAATATACCCTCCGTTATTCAGAAGGGCTTTAAGCTGGGCATCCTGCAGAGTCATGGGAAGTACTTTTCCCGAAAGCCTGAATATACTTCCTATTTCTTTAAGCGCATGCTCGTAGTCTCCGAAAATTTCATACATAGCTGCTATAAACAGATTTCCAAAGCTTTGTCCCTTTAAATATCCATCCTTAAAGCGATGCTGCATCAATTTAATCATTGAAGGCTCTATATCCGACAATGCAATAATGCAGTTTCTCATGTCTCCGGGAGGAAGCATGCCCAGATCCTCTCTCAATACTCCCGAGCCTCCGCCGTTATCGGCAACAGTTACCACAGCAGACAATTCGCGGGTATACTTTTTAAGACCTCTTAATAGTATGGATAAACCTGTTCCTCCTCCAAAAACCACTATCTTCATATATACCTCTCTTATTTTTCAACATCCCGATGATTTAACAAAACTCTGTAATTTTCTTTACTTAAAACCGACGCTATTATATTCGAAATTGTAACAGAACGATGCTTGCCTCCGGTACAACCCACAGATATAACCAGGCTTGACTTTCCTTCTTTAATATATAGCGGCAAAAGGAAAATCAGCATATCTTCAAGCATTTTTATGAAAGTATTCGTTACATCAAACCCAAGTACATAGTCCTGAACATTTTTATCGTTACCAGTATAATTTTTTAATGATTCAATGTAAAACGGATTAGGCAGAAATCTTACATCAAATACCAAATCTGAGTCCTGTGGAAGTCCGTATTTATATCCGAAAGACATTACCGTGATATTAATATTATGCGTAACGCTTCCCCTGACAAAAATATTCAAAAGCTCTTCCTTTAGCCTTCCAAGCTTCATATTTGTCGTATCAATTATATAGTCGGATCTTCTTTTAACTTCTTCAAGGCTTAGCCTTTCATTCCTGATTCCGTCCACTATAGTTCCGGTAGTGCTCAGAGGATGAGGTCTTCGTTGTTCCTTATACCTTTTTACCAGCTCATCATCGGATGCATCCAAGAACAATATGCGGTATTGTATACCCATGTTTTTTAATTCATTAAGACTGTTAAACAAATCTTTGAAAAATATTCCGCCTCGTATATCCGCAACAACCGCAACCCTACTGACCTCCCTGGACGAGCTTTTGCAAAGTTCGGCAAAATTAGGAAGGAGAGCAGGAGGCATGTTGTCCATACAATAATAATTTATATCTTCCAGAACCTTAATTGTCTGGCTCTTCCCTGCTCCTGACATACCGGTTATAATAACAAACTCCATATTCTCCCTCCTCCTTACAGCTTAATATTAACTATACGTCTTAAATCCAAACCTGCATCAACTGCGGCCTTTAAGCCTTTATTATAGCTTCCTATGTCATCCTTTATGTGTGCGTCGCTGTTTATTGCAAATTTAACTTTATATTTTGAAGCGATCTTAATTTCCTCAGCATTCAAATGGCTGTGGCTGTTGTTAATTTCAAGTATTGTTCCTGTTTCTTGCGCAATCGCTGCAATACTATCTATGTTAACCGGAATCTTATCTCCCGGATGCGTCAGAATATCTATCTTGTTTTTACGCATCACCTCATGTATTGCATTTGTATTTCTTGCCTCCATTTCCCTTAATACTTCTTCATTTATTTTACCTATCTTATTTTTCACTAAAAATTTCCACGCATCCCTCGGAGTTGAAAACAATGCTCCTACATGATAGCCGCACAAAATAATATCGCAATACTTTAAAACCTCGTCAGTAATATCTGTATTTCCCTTATAATCCAGTATGTTTGCTTCAACACCCATCAATATTTTAATCTGGGGATATCTTTCTCTCATTTCGATTACTTTTTCTTTTGCTTCCTTTATTTTATCTTGCCTTATTCCGTACATATAATGTTTCGGACCATGATCAGTTATTGCAATTTCCTCCAGTCCAATATCCACAGCTCTTTGTACTATTTCTTCAATCGTGGATTTCCCATGATTGTGCCTGGAATATGTTGAATGCACATGATAATCTGCTGTTAATCTCATACAATCCCCCTTAATAAACTATTGCTGAGCCATTGTTCACCTGTTGTTCAGCTATTGTTTTTCTTTTGTTATAATTTAGTTCCTATTATTTTCACTTCCGGTTCAAGTCTTATGCCAAATTTATCATACACTGTGCTTATTACAATCCGCATAAGGTCAAGCACATCATCACAGCAGGCATTGTCGTAATTAACTATAAAACCGCTGTGTTTGTCTGAAACCATGGCTCCCTTGTACATGAGACCTTTAAGCCCCGCATCTTCAATAAGTTTTGATGCATATCCCACTTCAGGTCTTTTAAATGTGCTGCCTGCACTGGGCATATTGAGAGGCTGTTTTGACATTCTCTTTTCATTCAATTCCTTAATGCGAGACATAATTTCATCCCTGTCTCCATATTTAAGTTCAAGCTCAGCTTCAATTGCTATATATTCTGAATCGGTGATTTTCGTATGTCTGTATGCAAATTCCATTTCTTTGTTTGAAAATTCATGAATATTGCCATCAAAATCTACACATTTCACACTTTTTACGATCTGCTTAATTTCGCCGCCGTAAGCCCCTGCATTCATACAAACAGCACCACCGAGACAACCCGGAATTCCGCTGGCAAATTCAAATCCTTCCAAACTTTCTTTTGCAATGAATTTAGCCAATGTAGACAACAGCACTCCCGCTCCTGCTGTTATCCTGTTTTCATTCCTTTTAAAATAGCTGAACTTATCACATATTTTTACAACTGCTCCGTTAAAGCCCTCATCAGACACGAGAAGATTGGTTCCATTTCCAATGACGAAATAGTCAACTCCATGTTTTTTTATAAGCTTCAAAACCATAACTAAATCTTCAGTATCTTCAGGCTCTGCAAGTATGCCTGCAGGACCGCCTATTTTAAAATAAGTGTGATTTTTTAAAGGTTCATCTTTAAGGACAATTCCCTTTACGGATGAAGTCATATCCCGATAAAGATCATTGATTTTTGATTGATACTTCATTATCTCACCCCTTCTAAATCATCTGATTACATTGTATCATTTCTTTGATATTTTTTAAAGATATATTTTGAACTACTTAACAAACAGCAAAACATTGTCAGAGGTACCCGGTCAGTAATGCTTAGTAACTTAGTGAAAAAAAACTCCCCATGTTAAGGGGAGTAATCATCAGAAGCTTCTTACAACATCTTCGTTCAGTCTTTTCAAGATTTCGCATGCAAGTCTGACACCACTTGAATAATCTTCATAGGAAGATATTCCATAATGGGTATGTGCATATCTTACAGGAATTCCAATAACTATTACAGGAACACCCTTGTTTGAAAGATGTATTGCAGATCCATTTGTAGAACCAGCCTTTCTCACGGCTTCCTGAACCGGAATATTAAGCTCCTCACACAAATTCAAAGCAAATCGCTGATATCTTGGATTTGTTATCATTTTTGCATCTATATGCCTGAGCATCGGTCCTTTTTTTATTGCAGTCTGTACCTCATAATCAGTCACACAGGTATCATCTGCGGGGCATCCTTCAAACACAATAGCAATGTCCGATTTTACAGCATTTGCCGTAACTGTAGCACCTCTGACACCGACCTCCTCCTGGGATGCGAATGCTCCAACCACATCGACTGCAATATCAACACCCCCAAGTTCCTTTAGTGTATCTATTATGGAAGCGCACCCTAAGCGGCAGTCAAAGCTTTTGCCTATCATCAGATCATGTTCCTCAATATATTCAAAGGTTACATCCGGAACCACGGGTGCCGCTAAACGTATTTTAAATTTTTCAATCACTTCTTGTCTTGAAACTGCACCTATATCCACTGTTATATCCTGCATGTCCAGAGGCAGCTTTTTCTCCGCTTCCGTCATAAAATGCGGCGGCTTGCTGGCTGTAATGCCTGTTATATATTTACCGTCTGAATTTTGAACCTTCACTCTGTGAGCAGGAATATTGCTGTTAACCCATCCGCCTATCTGTATAATCTGGAGGGTTCCGTTTGGTCTGATGGCCTGAACCATGAAACCGACTTCATCACTGTGAGCATCAAGCTGTACGGTTAAACGCCCTCCCTTATTTTCTTTTCTTCTTACATACACATTGCGTAGACTGTCCTCTGAAATTTCTCCCAGACCTTTGCTGTATTTTTTTATTACACCGACAGCTTCATCCTCAAATCCTGAAACTCCCATTGCATTTGAAATATCTGCAATCATTTTTAAAGATTTTTTCTTATCCATTTTTCCTCCAAAATACTTAAATTAAATTTCTCATTTTTCAATACAGTACAAACATGTGAGCAGTAACTATATCCATAAAATTATCAGTTGAAATTTTAATGGTGTTGCCATCAACAGCTTCCATTCCCGGATAAAATGACATCTTATATGCATTTATATGCTGCTTGAACCTGATTTCTTCTTCAAAGGTTTCGGGAAGCATTACCTGATTTTCTGACAAATCTTTTTTTAATGATTCCTCCGAGCCCTTTTCTATAAGCTTCAGTACCTTCTCCGGCGAAATGTTAATAGTGGAACCGCCAACTCCGATTTTAGTTTCTACTGCCGTAATACCCGGAATAAGCTTTTTTGCCTCCAGGCATATACCTTTGTCACCGGAAATAAACAAAACCGGAACCTTATGCATAGCCGCAATATATGAATTAATCAGAAACTCACTGGCTATCTGCCCGTTTAATTTAATATATGCCGGATTCCCCGTATTGGTATGAGACATGGGGCTTGTGTTCATTCCTGCTGCAGAATGATATCCTACAAACATAACACCGTCGAAACTGTTATCCAGCCCGTACATCATATTATATGGATGACCGCTCTTACCCCGTATAAGTGTAACACACTCAGGCATTTTCAGGACATTAATATTATCTGCTGTTCCGTGACCATCCTTGACCACAATCTCTGTAGCCCCTGCACTGACAGCTCCTTTTACAGCTGCCATGACCTCAAGAGTCATCTGGTCTGCAAACTGCTGATAACCTTTCTCGCTGCTGTGTGTCTCCGATGTCAGTGCAATTCCTGAAACACCTTCTATATCAGCGCTGATAAAAATTTTCACTTTATTTCTCCTCGTATAATATATTTATCAGTTACAAAACAATAACTGATATTATCTTAATTAACATTAAAAGCAGCACTAACTTACATAGTATGTTTAATTCAGAGCTGTTACCTTATTTTTTGTCATACAGATGGCAAAGCACATAGTGATTATCACTTACCTGCTTTTTCACCGGCTGTTCTACTTTACATATGTCCATTGCATACTTGCACCTTGTATGGAATTTGCATCCGCTTGGAGGATTTAAAGCACTTGGTATACTGCCTTTAAGTATTACCCTGTCCTTTTTTACTGTAGGATCAGGTATGGGGATGGCTGAAAGAAGTGCCTGTGTGTATGGGTGCATAGGATTTTTATACAATTCATTTTTGTCAGCAACCTCTACAAAGTTTCCCAGATACATGACTCCTATCCTGTCACTTATATGTTCAACAACGCTTAAGTCATGAGCTATGAATACATAGGTGAGATTCAATCTGTTTTTAAGTTCTACCATAAGATTTAATATCTGAGACTGTATGGAAACATCAAGGGCCGAAACAGGCTCATCAGCTATGATAACACTTGGATTTACCGCCAATGCCCTGGCTATACCTATTCTCTGCCTCTGTCCCCCGCTGAATTCGTGGGGATACCTCTGGGCATGGTAGGCGTCCAAGCCAACATATCTCAGGAGTTCAACCACCTTGTCATCCGTTTCTTCTCTGCCATGAACCAGATTATGAATAATTAACGGCTCTGCTATTATATCACGAACTGACATCCTTGGGTTAAGTGATGCATAGGGATCTTGAAATACCATCTGTATGTTTTTTCTCATATTTCGCATTTCTTTTTTTGAAAGGTCAGATATGTTTTTATCATTGATGATTATTTCTCCTTCTGTCTTATCCGTCAGGTTGCATATAAGTTTGCCGAGTGTTGATTTGCCACAGCCGGATTCCCCAACTATGCCAAATACCTCACCCCTGGCAACTTCAAAGGTTACACCGTCCACAGATTTTACATATTCGGTCTTTGTACCCAGCATTCCTGCCTTTACAGGGTAATACTTTTTTAATTCTTTTGTTTGAAGCAATATCCTGCCATCCATTACACCTCACCTCCAAATTCTTTTTTGCATAACCAGCATCGGCTTTTCTGACCGTTGGGGTATGTGAAGAATGGAGGCTCTTCTTCCCTGCATTTATTAAATGCCTTTACACATCTGGGCTCGAACTTACATCCGTCGGGCATGTGCTTCGGATTAGGAACATTTCCGGGAATTGATTCAAGCATTTCAACATGATTTCCCAGCCTTGGCATTGAAGTCAGCAAACCTTGCGTATACGGATGCATAGGTGTTTTAAATATTGAATATACATCTGCACTTTCAACCACACGACCACAGTACATAACCACAACCTCATCACATATCTCGGCTATAACCCCAAGATCATGAGTTATGAAAATAACCGATGTCCCTGAAAATTTTTTTAATTCATTAATGAGATCAAGTATCTGAGCCTGTATTGTAACATCAAGAGCTGTAGTAGGCTCATCTGCAATAAGTATTTTGGGATTACATACTAATGCCATGGCAATCATAATTCTCTGCCTCATTCCGCCTGAAAGTTGGAAAGGATATTCTCCGACTATTTTATTTGCTCTTGGAATGCTTATTTTCTCAAGCATTTCTACAGTCCTGTCCATCGCTTCCTTTTTACTTACCTTGAAATGCTCTGTTATAGCCTCTGAAATCTGATCTCCTATTTTGAGAACAGGATTTAGCGAAGTCATTGGCTCCTGGAATATCATTGCTATTTCTCCGCCTCGCAGTTTTCTTTTTTCCTCTTCGGATATATTAACTATGTCTTTTCCGTCTAACAGTATACTTCCATCAACAATCTTTCCTCTGGTTCCCATAAGCAGACTCATCACGGATAAAGCTGTTACACTTTTACCGCTTCCGGATTCACCAACTATTCCAAGGGTAGAGCCTTTTTTCAATGTTATATCCACACCGTCCACAGACTTTACCACTCCGTTGTCCGTATAGAAATAGGTGTGAAGGTTTTTTATATCCAGCAATACATTATTATTCTGCATCTTCATCTTCCTTTCTACTGTTACTGCGTCAATTTAGGATCCAGAGCATCTCTAAGTCCATCACCCAGAAGATTGAACGACAATACAGTCAAAAATATTGCAAGCCCCGGGAAAAACGTCATGTGCCAGTTTAATCCCACATAGGCTCTGCCGGTGCTTAATTGAAGTCCCCATTCAGGACTCGGAGCCTGCGCTCCCATTCCCAAAAAGCTTAAGCTGGATGCTGTAAGTATTGATGATCCTATGTTCATAGTATAATATACAATAATCTCAGACATGGCTCCCGGAAGTATATGCCTGAAAAGAATTCTCATGTCACTTGCTCCCAGATTTTTAGCAGCCTGTACATAGATTGATTCCTTCTGTGTAAGTGTGCTGCTTCTTACAATTCGCGCAAAGGATGGAGCAGAAAATATGGAAACAGATATAACTACATTAAACATTCCCGGTCCCAGGATTGCCATAATTCCTATTGCAAGAATTATCCCAGGAAAAGCAAACAGTGTATCACAGATTCTCATAATTACACTGTCTATGAATCCGCCGTAATAACCGCTTACCAACCCTAAAATAGTTCCTATAACTGCACCTATAGTCACAGAAGATAGTCCAACAGCAAGTGATATCCTTGCTCCAAGGATAACTCTGCTAAAAATATCCCTTCCGAATTCATCCGTTCCGAACCAGTGTGCTTTTGAAGGAGATTGAAGTACATTCATGTAGTCATACTCATCCACACCATAGGGTACAATCATCTCTCCAATAATTGAAAAGACTACAAGCAGCAGCAAAAAAATCAATGCCACAATAGCAGTTTTCTGTTTTTTGAATTTCATTAAAAATTCTTTGAAGGGAGTTCTTATTTCTTCTTTCTGTTCAATATCTTTTGATTTATCCATTAGTTTCTCCCTTCTATTGTAATTTTATCTCGGGATTTAATGCAGCATAAATTAAATCCACTATTAGGTTAATAAGTACAAAGTTCATCGAAAAAATCAGTATCAGGGACTGTATCATGGGATAATCTCTGAAATTTACAGAATCGATCAGCAGACTTCCCAAACCTGGATAAGCAAAAACTGATTCCGTAACCACCGAACCTCCAAGTAAAAATCCAAACTGAAGTCCAACCACCGTCACAACAGGAATCATGGAATTTTTAAAAACATGCTTCCAGATTACCTTTTTATCCTTAAGTCCCTTGGCATATGCAGTCCTGATATAATCCTCTTTCATAACCTCAATTATTGATGATCTTGTAAACCTTGCAATTATTGCCGCAACGCTTGCTCCAAGTGTTATTGAGGGAAGTATAAGGCTTTTAAAGCCTTCGGCTCCCACAGTGGGAAGCCATTTCAACTTAACAGAAAATATCTGTATAAGCATTAGTCCCAGCCAGAATGACGGAAGGGATATTCCCGAAACCGCAAAGGTCATGCCTGCATAGTCCTGCCATTTTGATCTATTTTTACCTGAAAATACTCCAATCAGAACTCCAAAAATAACAGACCATACAAGACTTGAAATGGTCAGCGTTACTGTATTCATATATCTTAATCCTATCTCGTAAGTTACAGCTCTCTTTGTTTTTAATGATGTACCCATGTCTCCATGTAAAAGTCCAAGTATATAATCCTTGTACTGTTCAAACACCGGCTTATTTAAGCCCAGTGTCTCTCTTATCATCTCCACATCTTCAAGTGTTGCATCAGGTCCTGCAACCCTTCGTGCCGGATCTCCTGGTATAAATCTTACAAACATAAATACAAATATGGAAATCAAAATAAGAGTTGGTATTACAGCTAAAATTCTCTTAACAATGTATCTTAACATCTGTGTTTCACCTCTGTATAAAAATATGCGGCATGCAGAATCTTCCGCCTGCCGCATGCGATATAAACTTAAGTTCCGGACTATTTTACCAGTTTTCCCCCTGACAGATCCATAGACCCATCAGCTATTATGGTTATACCTTCAATTTTATTGTTGTACGCAAAGGTATTGTCATCAACAACAAGGTATAGCATAGGTGCATCATCCCAAACCTGTTTTTGCGCAATCTTATACTGTTCTGCTCTTTTGTCAGGATCTGCAGTTTCCAATGCTCCCTGAATTGCAGCATCAAACACGGGGTTGCTGTAATAAGCTGCATTATATGATACAGGAGGAGCAGATTCGGTAGAAGCAAGAGGTCTTAATCCCCAGTCAGCATCTCCTGTAGATGGAGACCATCCTATTACATACATTTCAATATCAGATTCTTCGCCGGGAGTACCCACGGGATATCCCGTAACCTTATCTTCTAAAGTACCCACCTCCATGTTTTCAACATTTACAGTTACTCCTACCTGAGCCAGCTGCTGCTTAATAAACTGAGTGGCTTTAATCATTGTGGAAGTATTACTGCTCCAGAGCTTTGTTTCAAAGCCGTTTGGATATCCTGCCTCAGCAAGCAGCTGCTTAGCCTTTTCAACGTCATATTCATATGGCTTCTGTGCATCATAGAACTGCACATTTGGAGCTAACAATGAACTCGAAGTCTTTGCAAAACCATTATAAACAATCTGAGCATATGCTTCCTTGTCTATTGCATAGTTTAACGCCTGCCTTACCTTTACATCATCAAAAGGTTTCTTCTTTGTATTCATCGTTATATAACGAGTAACAATTGACGGTCTTCTTTCCACGGTAATATTACTATTTCCTTCAAGGCTTGCAATTTGTTCAGAAGGAACAGGGAATATAAAATCTGCGTCTCCCGATTGAAGCATGGCAACTCTTGTCCCATTTTCAGTAACAGGCTTAAAGGTAACGGAAGTAAATTCCGAAGCTCCTCCCCAATAATCAGGATTTTGTTTAATAACCAACTGCTCTCCCGGAGACCAAGTGTCAAATATGTACCTTCCGGTACCAACCGGATGCTGAGATACATCCTTGCCATATTCATCCAGTGCCTTAGGGCTGACCATTAATGCAGCAGGATGTGCAAGAGTATTTACAAAAGCACCAAATGGCTCGTTTAATGTAACCTTGACCGTATAATCGTCTATCTTTTCATTATTGGCAATCATTTTAAACAAGCTGTTTCTCTTTAATCCGAGTGTTTGATCAGCCATCCTTTTTAGGTTGACTATAGCTGCATCTGCATTGAAATCAGTTCCGTCAGAAAACTTGACTCCCTGTTTCAATTTAAATGTAAATTCCGTAGCATTATCATTTGCTGTATAGCTTTCGGCAAGCAGCGGAATTATTTTCATATCCTTGTCAAAACCGAATAACCCCTCCATCATGGTCCTCTGAAGACCTCCTGAAAGAGTATCATTAGCATCAAGAGGATCCATAGTAATAAAATCCACCGCAGTAGCAATTACTATGTCTGTTTTAATCTCACCCTTATTGTCTGCCTCCGTCTGAGTAGGCTTTTCATCTGTTACAGGCGTTTTTTCTTCACTGTTCTGGCTGCAACCTCCAAGAACAAAAGAGAGAATTAACACAAACGCCATAAGTTTAATAAATTTTTTCTTCATTTCTTTCTCCTCTAAATTATATTTGCAAGGAATCATTACAGCATCAACATTCCTTATTCGAGCTACAGCCTTGCAATCTATTTGTTCGCATTTTAAATACCAAATTAGGATGCTGTATGCAAATCGCGTATAAATATTATAATATTTAGATAATTATAATCTTAGTATCCAGGATTGTCAAGTTTTTAATTCTACATATTTTAGGTTATTATATAAAAGAACAACAAAAAAATTGCCGGATAATAACCGGCAATTTTTTGTTCTTTATTTTAATATGCTTTTGTATATAGCTCGAAATGAGCCTGGGGATGTGCACAAACCGGACAAACCTTTGGAGCTTCTTTTCCATAATGTACATAGCCGCAATTGTTGCATATCCATACAGTATCGCTGTCTTCTCTTTTAAATACCTTTCCTGTTTTTATATTATCCAGTAAAGCCAGGTATCTTTCTTCGTGACCTTTTTCTATTTTTCCAACGCCCTCAAATAAACGAGCTATTTCTTTAAAGCCCTCTTCTTTTGCTTCCTTGGCGAAATTTGCATACATATCTGTCCATTCATAATGTTCGCCGGCTGCTGCATCTTCCAGATTTAACGGAGTTTCACCAATTCCGTCATGTAAAAGCTTAAACCAGATTTTAGCATGTTCTCTTTCATTTCTTGCAGTTTCTTCGAAATACTTACTTATTTGCACATAACCGTCTTTTTTAGCCTGGTTCTGATAGTATGTATATTTTACATGTGCCTGTGATTCTCCTGCAAATGCAGTCATTAAATTTTGTTCTGTTTTACTTCCTTTTAATTCCATAAGTACACCTCATCTTTAAATTTATTTATCCTTAAAGCCAAAGCCTCGGATACTGATTAACTGATAATAGTCAGGTAATAATATAATAAAGCTTTAAGCCCATATATTATTGCCGTAAACTCAACAATTTATATATACCCGCAATTTTCTGCTTTAATCATTAATTATGCTGTACATTTCTTTATAATCATCCTTCATCACATGTTCAAGAACTTGTTCAACTTTAATTTTCATTGGCTTTGACCCAAAAATTATTTCTATTTCATCACCTGTGTTTACTTCTGTGCCGGGTTTTGCCTCTTTTCCGTTCACAAGAACCCTTCCCTGTTCGCATGCTTCCTTGGCTACAGTTCTTCTCTTGATTATGTGTGCATTTTTTAAATATTTATCTACTCTCATAATACACCTCTGCTTTAATTTGGTTCTAACCTTAGTTATTACTCTACATCCTTAAGTTTTTCCGCCTGATCAGAAGTTATCAGTGCATCAAGCATTTCCGCAATGTCTCCGTCCAGAAAAGAGTCCAGTTTGTAAAGAGTCATCCCGATTCTGTGGTCTGTCACCCTGCCCTGAGGAAAATTATAAGTTCTGATTCTTTCACTTCTGTCACCGGAACCAACCTGACTTTTTCTTGCATCTGCCAGCTCTGCATGCTGTTCCTGCTGGTATAAATCATACAGTCTTGCTTTCAATACTTTGAATGCCTTGTCTTTGTTTTTAAGCTGACTTTTCTCATCCTGACAGGAAATAACTATACCTGTAGGAATATGTGTGAGCCTTACGGCAGAGTCGGTTGTATTTACGCACTGTCCGCCATGCCCCGATGAACGGAACACATCAACCCTTACATCATTTGGATCAATTTCAATATCAATATCATCCACTTCGGGCAGAACCGCAACAGTCGCCGATGAAGTATGAATACGTCCGCTGGATTCAGTTTCAGGAACACGCTGAACCCTGTGAACGCCGCTTTCGTATTTTAATTTCGAATAAGCACCCTTTCCCTTTATAGAAAATATTGCTTCCTTGTAACCGCCGATTCCCTGATCGTTAACAGAAATAAATTCTGTCTTCCAGCCCTGCCTTTCTGCATAACGCAAATACATCCTCAACAAGTCTCCGGCAAAAAGACCTGCTTCATCCCCACCTACACCTGCTCTTATTTCAACGATAACATCCTTGTCATCGTTGGGGTCCTTAGGCAGAAGAAGTATTTTTATTTCCTGCATCAATTCTTCTTCTCGTGTGGTAAGTTCCTTAACTTCTTCTTTTACCATTTCTCTGAAATCATCATCAAGTTTTTCATTAAGCATTGCCTTTGAATCTTCAAGCTGTGAAACTAAATCTTCGTATTCGTTGTATTTTGAAACTATTGGCTCAAGCTGGGCCTGTTCCTTCATTAGTTTTTGAAGCTTCTGCGAATCACTGAGTGTTTCAGGGTCCGATATCTTTTCACTGAGCTCTATATATTTATCTTTTAAAGCACCTAATTTTTCTAACATTTATTTACCTTCCTGTTTTTAATTTGCGAATTTATTTTCAGCTATTGCATAAATTTAAACCGCTACAAGAACCCTGTGACAACTCTGTCGTTTCCACCCAGATCTTTGTCATATTCTATGAGATTAAATAAATTGGAATTGCTTAATATTTCAATCACCGCATCTTTCTCATTATAACCGATTTCCACTGCAAGTACAGCACCTTTTTCATGGATTTTTTCAAACACTTTAATTATCTGCCTATAATAATCCAAGCCATCCTTTCCGCCATCCAAAGCAAGTTTAGGTTCATAAGCAGAAACTTCCTCAGGAAGCGAAGGTATTACATTGCTTTCAATGTAAGGTGGATTTGAAACTACAATCATATATTTTTGATTTTCAAAATCATAATTAAATATATCTCCTTTAACAGCCTTAACATTCTTCAGTCCATGTTTTTTTATATTTATATTTGATACTTCTATTGCTGTATCACTGATATCCATAAGAGTTACCATAGAACCTTTTAAATAATACCCCAGGCTAACTCCAATTGCTCCGCTTCCTGTGCCAATATCAAGTATATTAATATATTTATCTTTTAATGAGCCTGAATTTACAATATTAATGATTTTTTCAACTAAAATTTCAGTATCCGGCCTTGGAACAAGAATTCCCTCACAAACATAAAAATCAAGACCCATAAATTCCTGAGAATTAGTCATATACTGAAGAGGATAGCCTTCATTTCTCTTTGATGCCATTTCATAAAACTTTTCTGCTGTATAATCATCTATTTCATCCTTTCCATGACAATGCAAATAAATCCTGTCTTTTTTAAGCAGGTGAGACAAGATTAATTGCACATCAAGAAAAGGATTGTTAAATTCCCTTTGCCTGATGATTTCCGTCCCATCCTTCAGCAATTTTTCGATTGTTACCATGTATCATCTTCTCCATTTTGAGGTATGACTCTTTCCATAGCAGCAATTGCCACTTCCATCATGGAATCATCAGGCTCACTGGTAGTAATTTTTTGAATTTGAAAACCGGGGTATGTTATAATTTTTGTAAATATATTTTCGCTGTCACACCCACCAACGTACCTGTTCAGCTCGTAAGAAATTCCCGCAATAATGGGCAGCATCGCAAGCCTGATAACAAGCCTCATGAGAGGATTAGGCCAACCGAAAAATGAAAAAACGATTATGCTTATAAGCATGACATTAATCATGAAGCTGGTTCCGCATCTTGGATGCAGTCTGGAATATTTTCTTACATTATCAACTGTCAGTTCTTCGCCGTGCTCATAGCAGTGTATGGTCTTATGCTCGGCACCGTGGTACATAAACACTCTTTTAATATCATTCATTTTAGATACCAAGTACACATACAACACGAACAACGCAACTCTGATTACACCTTCAACAAGGTTTAATGCAACAGTATTTTTAATTAAACTCCTTAAAGCATTTGTAAGGAGTGTGGGACCTAAAATAAATATAACCACAGAAAATACAAGTGCAATTACTACAGAAGCATAGATTATTGCCGTGTCAGCCTTATCTTTAAACACTTTTTTGAGAAATCTGTCAAGAGCATCCTCTTCAATATCCTCACCATAAAATTCAGCCGAATACATTAATTCCTTCACTCCGTTTATCAGCGAATCAATAAGAACAAAGCTTCCTCTTATTAGTGGCAGCTTAAAAAATTTATTCTTAAAAATCGGATTTATCTGACTTTCTTTTATTTCAATTTCACCATCAGGCTTTCTGACAGCAGTTGCAATTTTATCTGGGCCCTTCATCATTATTCCTTCCATAAGAGCCTGACCGCCAATGCTGGTTTTTTTAACCTCTTTTTCTACTATATCACTCATCGTGTCCCCTTTTCCTATATAATATCAATTCACTCTAAATATTTCACATAATGTAAATCAATAAATACTAATTCTATGTTTTTGACAAATATTGTCCGGATTTTAAAATTATCAGTACAAATACAATATACGTATTCAATGTATTATACAATTAATAATAAAATTCTTCAAGTTTTTGTTTGATTTCAAAATAATAAGCTTTGTAATTTTACATCACAAAGCTTAATGTTTGATTAATCAATTTCATCTCGCAGTCTAACTTACCTCAAGTATTTCATATGCCACAATGCCGCCGGGGGAAGTAACATTAATTTTTTCTCCCTTTTTCTTTCCTAAAAGCTCTGAGCCCAAAGGGGATAAATTCGATATTTTTCCCGCAACCGGGTCCGCCTCTGTAGCTCCTACTATACTATATTCAAGTATTTCATCAAATTCTATGTCTCTTATTTTTACACTGCTTCCAATCTGAACAGTATCTCTGTCTTTTTCGTTATGCTTTACAACCTTTGAATGCTTAATTGTATGCTCCAGAACAATTATTCTTGATTCATTTTTATTTTGTTCTTCCTTTGACTCATGATACTCGGCATTTTCACTTAGGTCACCTTCCTTCAGGGCACCTTTGATCCTCTCGGAAATTTCATATCTAAGCTTTGTCTTTCTATATTCAAGTTCGTCAATAAGTTCCTGGTAACCAGCTTCGGTAACCAATATTTCTTTATTATCCATCTTCCTCGCCTACCATTACAGCCATTATATGTTAGTAATACATAATCTTTGGCAATTTTTAATTATTACTATACATTATACACTATAATAAAAAAAATTCAATACAAAAAAACACATAAAAAATGTTTTTTATGTGTTTTTGCATCAATTTTAAACTGCTGTATGGCAGCCTGCACTGTCACTTATTGTGTTTACAGTACTTTATATATCCATCCTTCAGGAGCTTTTACATCGCCCATTTGTATTCCATACAATGTGTCATACAATTTCTTTGTTACAGGTCCGACTTCTTTCTCACTGTGGAACACATGTAATTTCCCATTGTATTGAATTCCGCCGATAGGAGTTATAACGGCGGCAGTTCCGCAGGCACCAGCTTCTTTAAATATGTCGAGCTTATCTATATATACTTCTGTTTCAATTGCTTCCATACCTAAATAATCCTTTGCAACCTGCATCAGAGAAATTCTTGTGATACTTGGAAGTATTGATGAAGATTTAGGAGTTATGAATTTATCATCCTTAGTAATACCAAAAAAGTTAGCTGCTCCGACTTCATCTATTTTTGTATGGGTTGCCGGGTCAAGATAAATGCAGTCAGCAAATCCTTTTTCTATTGCTTCGTGATGTGAATGCAAACTTGCTGCATAGTTTCCGCCGACTTTAATTTTTCCCGTACCGTGGGGGGCTGCTCTGTCCTCGTCGGTTGTTGTGAAGTTAACAGGATTCATGCCGCCTTTAAAATAAGGACCTACAGGCGTACAGAAAATACTGAATATATATTCTTGCGCAGGTTTTACTCCTACATTATCTCCTATTCCTATTACATATGGTCTTAAGTATAGTGTTGCTCCCGAGCCATATGGAGGTACCCAGGCTTCATTCGCTTTAACAACCTGCATGCATGCATCTACAAATTTATCTACGGGAACCTTAGGCATCATTACTCTCTCGCAGCTTGTTTGCATACGCTTAGCATTTTCATCCGGTCTGAAAAGCTGAATTCCACCGTCTTTAGTGCTGTAAGCCTTTAACCCTTCAAAACATTCCTGTCCATAATGCAGACATGTCGAGCCTTCACTTATTGTTATCTTATTATCTTCAACAAGCTGACCGTCATCCCACTTGCCATCTTTCCAGTAAGATATGTACCTTTTGTCAGTCTTAATGTAGCTAAAACCAAGTTCAGACCATTTAATGTCCTTTTTTTGCATTTCATCTTCCTCCTAAAATATTAAGATACTAATTCACATTAATATTTTCCTTGAAGTGAATTAGTGCATACTGTTTCCTTACGTTGCGGACAAATATTTATTCGCATTTTAAAATTGAAACAATACTACATAATATAAGTATAACCCCTGTTGTACTGTTTTTCAAGTTCAAAAATAAAAACCCTTCCATTTAAAAATAATCTTTATGATTTGTTAAAATAATTACAACATATATAAGATAGAGTTGCCACCATGAATCGTCAATAGCTTTTCAGAAAGTAAAAAAATTGCCGCGATAGATTTACCGCGGCATTAATAACTATTAAATTATAATCAGGCTTATAATACTGTTAAGTTAGCTTAGCTTGCATTTTCAGCTCTTGGCACGATAAATTTCTTAATGATGAATAATGTGCCTATCATTAATACAAGTACTATTGGGAATACCACAAAAGCATTTTGAATGAACCCTGCAATGAGGAAACCTATAGCAGAAAATACCATTACAAATCAAGTTCAAAAAAACTGTGTTATTAAGAAACAGTCTTTACACTTTGTCAAAATAATTGCAGCAATTAAATTCCCAGCTCTTCTTTTACTTCCCTGAAAGCGTTTAAAGCAAAATCTAAATCCTCTTTGCTGTGACCGGCTGATATTTGTGTCCTTATTCTTGCTTTTCCTTTAGGAACAACAGGATAATAGAAGCCTACAGCATAAACTCCCTTTTTTAGAAGCCTTTCAGCCATTTTCTGTGATAAAACAGCGTCTCCAAGCATTATGGGAACTATGGGATGCTCACCTTCTATGATTGTAAGTCCGATTTTTTTAATTTCCTGTCTGAAATATTTTGTGTTTTCTTCGAGCTTATCTCTATACTTTGTGCTATCCATAAGCATTTCAAGCACCTTTATTGATGCACCGGCTATTGCGGGTGCCAATGTGTTTGAAAACAGGTAGGGTCTTGAGCGCTGTCTCAGCAAGTCAATTATTTCTTTTCTTCCGCTGGTATATCCGCCGCTGGCACCGCCTAAAGCTTTACCCAGAGTACCGGTTATAATGTCTACCCGACCCATTACATCTCTGTATTCGTGGGTACCCCTTCCTGTCTTGCCGACAAATCCCACCGCATGACTATCGTCAACCATTACAATAGCATTGTATCTATCGGCTAAATCACATATTCCCTTCAAATCTGCTATTATTCCGTCCATTGAAAAAACGCCGTCTGTAGCAATAACCTTTATTTTTGCTCCATCCTTGTCAGCCTGTATAAGCTGCTCCTCCAAAGAAGCCATGTCATTGTTCTTATACCTGTATTTTTTTGCCCTGGCAAGCCTTACTCCGTCAATAATGGACGCATGATTTAATTCATCACTGATTATTGCATCATCTTCTGTTGTGATTGTTTCAAACAGTCCTCCGTTGGCATCAAAGCAGGAAGAATATAAAATTGTGTCTTCCATCTGCAAAAATTCGCTTATTTTTTCTTCCAGCTGCTTATGAATTTCCTGTGTGCCGCAAATAAATCTTACAGATGAAAGTCCGTACCCCCATGTATCATAGGCAGTTTTTGCAGCTTCAATGACTTCCTTGTTATCTGCAAGACCTAAATAATTGTTTGCACACATATTCAAAACTCCGTTGACCTTTGTTGTATTAATTCTGCTGCTTTGGGGTGTTGTGATTATTCTTTCGTCCTTCCAAAGTCCGCTGTCCTTAATATCCTTTAAAATGTCTGAATAATGTTGTTTATTATACATAATCTCTCCTTCCGTCTATAATTACTTTTTCTCGGTCCAGTCTAAAATAACTTTCCCAGATTTTCCGCTTATCATAGCTTCAAAGCCTTTTTCAAATTCCGTATAGTGATATCTATGGGTTATAATCGGTGCAATATCCAACCCCGACTTTATCATTGCCTGCATCTTGTACCAGGTTTCAAACATTTCCCTGCCGTAAATTCCCTTTATCTGCAGTCCGTTAAACACAACTTTGTTCCAGTCAATTGATGTGTTTGTTTCCTGAAGTCCAAGCAATGCGATTTTACCGCCGTGGGTCATATTATCAATCATCTGATTCAGAGCAACATCATTTCCGGACATTTCCATGCCCACATCAAAACCTTCCCTCATACCAAGCTCAGCCATCACATCCCGGAGATTTTCATTTCTTGTATTAACCGTTCTGAAGTTTCCCAATTTTTTTGCAAGTTCCAGCCTGTTATCATTAACATCTGTCACAACTACAAACCTTGCTCCGGCAAATCTTGCAATTGCTGCTGCCATGATTCCTATTGGTCCTGCCCCGGTAATAAGCACATCTTCTCCAAGTACATCAAAAGATAATGCCGTATGAGCAGCATTTCCAAAGGGATCAAAAATACTGTAAAGCTCCTCAGGTATTGACTTGTCACAAAGCCATATGTTTGTAGCAGGTAATGTCACATATTCTGAAAATATTCCTGTTCTGTTAACTCCAACTCCCTTGGTATCTTTGCACAAATGTCTCTTTCCGGCAAGACAGTTTCTGCATTTCCCGCAAACTATATGTCCTTCGCCTGAAACAAGATCACCCGCCTGCAAATCTTTTACACCTTTTCCGACTTCCACGATTTCGCCCACAAATTCATGACCTATTGTCATTGGAACAGGTATTGTTTCCTGAGCCCATTTATTCCATACATAAATATGCACGTCTGTCCCACATATTGCAGTTTTATGTATTTTTACAAGAACCTCTCCTTCTCCTGCAACAGGTACTTCAACTTGTTCCAACCATAATCCGGGTTCCCTGAACTTTTTTACAAGGGCATCCATTTTAGCCATACAACTCACCTTCCTTATATAAAAACGTTTCTCTAAAATAAATAATACTCCACATTTGTTTTTAAGTCAAGAGCCAAATAAACAATTTGTTTACATTTCATAAACAAAATTAAGACATGATTTTACATGCTTCAGCTTACATAATTCTTTTAAGTTTAAAATCCATATAATCACTTGAAATGCAGTGAACCGCTATGTTTTCAATCACTCCTTCCCTTACGTTTTTATGACCTTCTTCACCATGAAGGTGCCCATATATGCATGTTTCCGGATGAAACTCACTTAATATTTTAAAGAATTCATTAGGAAGTCCGTCATTGTCAAATGGCGGATAATGCAGCATAACTATTAATGTATTATTGCTGTTTTTAACCGATTTTAGAGAAATTTTCAGTCTGTTCATTTCCCTTAAATATATCCTTTCATTGGAAAACCCTTCCGAATGTTCTTCCATGGTATCCCAGCCTCTTGTACCGCAGATAGATACGCCGTCACACTCATAGCTGTTGTTCTTTAAAAACTTAATTGACTTTAACCCAAGACTGTCTAATTTATTTGATGTAGACCACCAGTAATCATGATTCCCCTTACCAATAATTTTTGTTCCCGGAAGTTCGTCAATTTTTTTCAAATCAATAAGCGCATCATCAAGTTTAGTTGCCCAGGATATATCACCCGGTACTAAAACTAAATCATCTGTTGATACAGTT
Source organism: Firmicutes bacterium UBA5227 (assembly GCA_002409285.1). GTDB lineage: Bacteria > Bacillota > Clostridia > Tissierellales > Sedimentibacteraceae > Sedimentibacter. Next base: position 43,612 of record DHUT01000088.1, read on the forward strand.
TCTTTCCAGTTTTTCATTATTTTTTCTTCATGGTCAATCCAATTATCACCGAATATATTCATTGGTTTTTCTTTTTTACCGTCAAAATGCAAATCGGCTATAGCAAAAATTTTCATACGCTGTCCTTAAAGTTTTATATAGTTAAATTTAATATTCATTTGTTTCGCAATCTCGGCTTCACGTTCCTGACAGGTGAATAGAATAACCTGTCTTCTTTCGCTCTCCTTTGAAAGCATTTCCAGGGAATTCTTAAGCCTCTTTGAATCATATTGAACAAAGCTGTCGTCAAATATCAGCGGAATACTTTTTTTGCCGCTTAAAATATTGCCGAGGCTGACTCTCAATGACAAATACAGCTGGTCAAGAGTTCCTCCGCTGAGACTTTCCAGTTCAATATTCCTTTGCGGATTGTTCTCCTCTGCCACACTGATATTCATATCTTCATCTATTACTACTTCACTGTACCTGCCTCCGGTCAAATATGAAAAGTTATCGCTGATTGATTTCCTGAGAAGAGGCATAAAATCGCCTTTAATAGAATCAGATATCTTAACTATTTTATCTGCTGCGATCTCTGCGACTTTTATTTTTGTGTTAAATGCTTTTATTTTATTTTCGTAAAAATCTATTTCTTCCTCAATCTCAGCAAGGCTTCTTGTTGTACTCTCAATTTCGTCAATTTCTTTTAGCATATTGCCAATATCGTCTGATAACTTTGATTTTTTCTCGTTTAGCCTGAAAATATTCAGTTGGTGCTCCTGTCTGTCAAGTTTTTTTACTTCATAGAAATTAACATTTTTCGTTTTATTCTTTAACTCTTCAAAGTCATCAGTACCAATTATTTTTTTTAATACACCCAACTTATAATCCCTGTTGTTTATAAGCTCCTTATATTTTTCACTATATTCCACATCTTTTTTAAAGCTATCCAAATCATAAGCTCCATTGCTGCTTAAAATAAGCTCAAGCCTTTTTTCCTCAAAGGTTATTTCTTTATTTAGCTTTACAATGTCCTGGTTTAATTGCTTAATATCGCCTTTTAACTTTTCTTCATCAGCTCTTACAGAATCTTTCCTTGAAAAAGCATCATTGGCTTCCTTAATATTCTCAGCATTAATTTCCTGCATTCCCAGTGCAGACAGAAACTTTACAATGCTGTTTTTTAGTTCTAAATTTTCATGCTCTAATGAATCTAAAGAATCAGCATCACATTTAAGCAGTCTGCCTTTTTCTTCATACAGTTGTTTTTCAGCACTTAAGTTATTAAACTTTTCAATAAAGCTTTCAATATTTCCGCAGCCTGCTTCCGCAATTATTTCCTGCTTTTCTTTGTCCATCTTATCCAATGAAATCGTATAATCTGCAAATTCACATTCCATGCTGTCAATTTCATTTTTAGAATTTCTGATTTTTTTGAACATTGGTCTTATAATAACTGAGAATAATATTGCAATTAAAGCTGTAAGAATTGCTGCAGCTATATTAACAGACTCCTGTGCTGCATAATACCGGTCAATAAACTTCTTAATTATATCCCCATATTGAAAGCATGACCACCACACACCGGCAATCAAAGCTGCCGCAAGTAAAAATAACAATACTGCATTTCTTATTTTAGACAGCCTATAGCTTTTCATTTTTTCATAGTTTTCTTTATTCACAAAAACATTAGTCATTTCCATTTTTCCGGTAATATCTTCAAGCTTCTGATGGCTGTCAAGAAGGCTGTTTATTTCATCAATGTTAATGTTACTGATTTCTTCTTTTCCCGAACTGATTTTATCCTTAAGTTCGTTTATTTCAGCAATATTGTTCCGATATCTTTGAAAATCTAAATTTAATCTCTCAATATCAAATTGTTCCCCGATTTTATTGGATATATCCTCAAGCAGACCGGTCAGCTCTTCTTCTTTATCTTTTTTTTCACTTTCAAGGCTTCGCTTCCGACTGTACATGGAATTTAGGGAACCTTCAACATTCACTGCCTCTCTGTAATCACTTTCCGAATACTCTTTAAATTTGTCCGGAGAAAAACTTAAAAGTTTTTCATTAATTTCATCCAGCTCTTTTTTTATCGGTTCCGCCCTTAAATACCTGTCCTTTTCTATAGAAAGCTCATAGTCCCTTAATTCTTTGTTAAGTTCATCAATTTGCAGATTAAGCTCCTGAATTTTACTTCCGGTTTTTTTCTTTTCCATTACAAGAAACATTACTTGTCTTTTTGCATTCAGCGAATTTCCCTTTGCATCTTCAAGTTCTGACAATCGCAGAGAATACTGACCAAGAAGTGTTTTATCATTACTTTCATCACCGGCTTCCTCTTTTATGCTGCCCAGGCTCTGTAAAATCCTGTCGATGGAAATTGATTCATCTCTTGTCTTGCTAAGGTTTATTATTTTATTTTTAAGTTCATCCGCCAGCTCTTTTTCTGTTTTATTCCCCAGTTGTCTTACACTTACCGTATTGTTGAATGCAAGCTTGCTCATATTAAAAAAGTGCTCACCGGGACACAGTATTTCCTCTTCAATCATTTCCGGCTCGTCATTAAGTTTTTTGAACACCTGCGTGGTTCCGAGCATGAAATCCTTTGAGATCAGAAATCTTTCTTCATTGTTATCCCTGATACCTATAGTTCCTTTGTAAAGACCGCTGTCCCAGGGCTTATATTTGTTATACCTTAAAATTCCGGCAGCATCTTCATCAAAGCCATATAAGACAGCCTCTATAAAATTATGTATCGTACTTTTCCCTGCCTCATTTTCACCATATATAATATTAAATTTATTTTCAAAATATAATCTTTTATATACAAACTTACCGAAAGCTCTTAAATGTAATTTATTAATATACATATTATTTTACCACCTTTTCCTTTCGGAGAACCTCAAGTCCCAACTTAAACGCCTGCTGCTCCAGCTTGTCCTGGTTATTTCTGAATTGCAGCTTGTAGCTTTCAATAATATTAAACTCATTGTGGTCATAAATTTTTTCATCTGAATTCTTGTAAATATAATTCTCTTCAAACTCTATGTAGTAAAAAAACTGCCTTGCTTCGTTTTCAACTTCATCCATGGATACATCGGTATTGACAGTACCTGTAAGATTGATTTTCACATAATCTTTAATGTTTGAAAATGTATCACCTGAAAACTTAATTAAATCAAGTATTTTATTAAAACTGTAATTTATATTCAGGTTACAGCTGCGTGTAACAAACTTTCTCTTTGCCAGCTGGTGCATCTTAAAATCCACATTTCTTTTTTCCAGAATTCCCTTTATTATTCCATGTTCCCCGGATTCTTCAAAATCCATGGGTTCAGGGCTTCCACAATAGGCAGCATTATCTGATACCTTTAAAAAGTTATGCTTACCACCCAATGCACAGTATTCAAATTTATTCTTAATTATATTCAGATCTACAAAAAGATTATTTGACTGCTCATCCGTATCACAATGAAGCAGGAGGACATTAGTTTTATTCTCATCGACGGAAATATCATATATTGCCTGGGATTTAAGGTTTTGCACCTGGTTGTCCCAGCTCATGGAAAAAATACACATATTATATTCCGGAAAATTTAATTTTTCCACAACTTCTGTATTTTTAACAATATATACGTTTTCGGGCCACTCAATATATTCATACATGCTGTTTATATTGTACGGGTCACTTTTGCCACATGCAATTACTACCTTTGTTTCGGGAATAGACTTAAATTTCAACACAATCTTTTTGAGGCTGCTAAAGCTTAAATATTCTGCTTCTGTTAAATCACCTGAAATAAACAAAAACTCGGTTTTCTCATTTTTTGCAAGCTTTATTATCTCATCAAATGTATCCCATATTTCCTGTCTTCTTTTTTCTCTCTCTTTTAAACTGAAATTTTTAATATCAAACTTCCTGTCTAAGTGTATATCTGAAGTATGTATAAATTTAATTTTCATAAACACTCCTTATCCCATATTATTCGGCACATGTTAGGTTTCAGGCTTAAAAACTGCAGCCGTCTCCTGCCAGTCATCTTGTCAATACAATTTTAACACAGAAATTCCTTTCCTTCAATAATTTATATAAATATGATAAATATGTACATTAATCCGCTAATTCCTTAAGTTTCTCCAAATCTGTTATTTTTACTGTAGAACGATATACTTCAATGATTTCATCCTGCTGCATATTTGAAAGCTCTCTTGATAAGGATGGTCTTTTAACATTTAAAAAATCTGCAAGCTCCTGCCTTTTCATGGGTATATCAAACATAGGGGAATTATTTTTATTATGAAGCGTCAATAAATAAACTGCAATTCTGCCTCTTAAGGTTTCAGCATTCAAAATATGCATCTTATTATTCAGCATGACAATCTTATCTGACAAAATCGAAAGCATATTGCCAATAAGCGTTTTATGAAAAGCACACACCTGACCACACATGGCAAAAAAAACGTTGTATGGAAAAATAAGAGCCCTGCTCCTTCCTGAGCTTATTAGATCATAGGGTGCCTTATTGAGGGTAGAAAAGACCAGCGCCTCACCAAACAAATCATTTTGTTCCAGTGTGGTAACTATAACCCTGGCTCCGCTGTATTTCTGGGAAATCAAATTAAACTGCCCTTCAATTACAATACCAAGCTTTTTAATAATATCATCTTTCCGAAATACCACCTGATTGTTTTCATATTCTACAATCTGAGCATTGCTGCATTTTATGATTTGCTTTATTTCGTCTTCCCTTATATTATCAAACAACTGATTATTTTTAATTATTTTAATAATATCGTCCATAACTCGCTCCTTAACAGTAACAAATGTTACATACTTTATATATTGATTTTAATATAATAAACTTAATAAGTAAAGATTAATTATTGAGAGGTAAAAAATGAGAAGAAAAATAGTTAAAATACACGAAGAAAAATGCAACGGATGCGGATTGTGTGTTAACGCCTGCCACGAAGGTGCGTTAGAGCTGAGAAATGGCAAGGCTGTATTACTTTCAGATGTATATTGCGATGGACTTGGAGATTGCCTTCCTCAATGCCCTGTTGATGCAATCGAAATTATTGAAAGAGATGCAGAAGAATTTGACAAAGAATTGGTTGAAAGAAAAATGCAGGAAAGAAAGCAGACAGAAGAGCCGATGCCTTGCGGATGCCCGGGACATCAGGCAAAAGTAATAAAGCATAGAGAAACTTCAGATATAAAGGAAGAAAAGATTGAACTGACAAGCCAGTTAAAGCAATGGCCGGTACAAATAAAGCTAATTTCCCCGATGGCACCTTATTTTGACGGTGCGGACATACTTGTTGCCGCAGATTGTACGGCCTATGCATATGCCAATATTCATCAGGAATTCATGAAGGGCAAAATCACCCTCATAGGATGCCCTAAGCTGGATGACATTGATTATTCGGAGAAACTTACCGCCATTTTAAAGAATAACGACGTAAAAAGCATAACCGTATTGAGAATGGAAGTTCCATGCTGCGCAGGTATTGTAAATGCCGTTAAAACCGCAATAATTCAATCAGGAAAGCTAATACCCTGGGGCTATAAAATAGTATCCACAGACGGAACGCTGTTGGACAATTAAGAATCAAACTAAACTTAAAAAGGATACTGAAATTTTCAGCATCCTTTTTTTTAATAAAATACCTCTTTTAAAAATAAGGCTTTTGCAGGTACCATTGGACCTGCTTCCGCTCTTTTTTTCGCATTTAGAATATCTTCTACATCTTTAACTTTTAATCTTTCTTTTCCTGCTTCGATCAATGTACCCAGTATTATTCTGACCATATTCCACAAAAATCCATTTCCGTTGATTTCTATTTGTATGATTCCATCTTTTTCTTCTATATTAATATAATTAACAGTCCTTATAGTGGATTTTGTCTTGGATTTTAAGGTTGTAAAGCTTTGAAAATCATGTGTGCCTGTTAAAGCTTCGGAGCACTGTCTCATGTTTCCCAAATTCAGTTGTTCATTTACATTATATACATATCTTCTGTCAAACACACTTTTGACCCTGCTGTTGTTTATCCTGTAAAGGTAAGTCTTTGATAATATGTTGTATCTGGCATGAAATCTTTCGCTGGCGTCTTTTGCAGACAACAGGGCTATATCATCCGGAAGATTATCATTAATGTATTTAAACATGGTTTCTGTGCTCATAATTGAATTTGTATGAAAATTAGCAGTGTAGTTTAATGCATGAACTCCGGCATCAGTTCTTCCGCAGCCTATAAGCTGTATGTTTTCTCCGGTCATCCCGCTTAGTATGTCTTCTAATCTTCCTTGTACTGTACTCACATCATCATTCTGCTTCTGCCACCCCTTGTACCTGGCTCCGTCATACTGGATTATCATCTTTATATTTCTCATAATATCTTAGACATACAATTGTAAACAATTGTCCCCTCCATTTGAACTATAATTTATTATAGCTTATTTTAAAATATTTACAATAAAAATATGATATATCAATTATACTCCAAAAATAATAATTGATATTTGTAAAAAAATAATATATACTGTAAGTAAGAAAGTAGGAATTTACAACTTGCGAAATATAGGAGATGATATTATGTTAGCAGAATTACGTTCAAAATCACAAATCACGATTCCAAAAGAACTTGTTGAAAAACTTGGTCTTTCTGAAGGTGATAAGCTTGATATTTTTGAGGATAATGGTGTAATCTGCATTATGCCTGTGGTAGTTTATCCAAAAAAATATCTTGATGAACTAAAAAAAGAGCTTGAACAAACTAAAGTAAAATTAGCTTCTGGTGAACAACCGGTTTTCGATAATGTCGATGCACTTTTTTCAAAGCTGGAGGAAACTCAATAATGTCGTATCAATTTACATTTACCAGCCGATTTCAGAAACATTACAAATCTTTAACCTCACAGGAAAAGAAACAGCTAATGAACAAGCTTAAATTGCTTGCTGATAATCCAACACATCCTTCGCTAAGAACCAAGCATATACAGGGAATGGAGGACTTGTTTGAATGCAGCATCAATATGGATATCCGAATCATTTGGTACTATGAAGGAAATAAAATGATCATTCTTTTAGATGTAGGACGTCATGATATTTTAAAGCAGTTTTGAAATAACTGCTTTATTTTTTTGCAGTCATACCGCTTCAGAAAATGAACCGTAATTTCTTGAATTGTATACTTCGAGCAGCTCTTTCTCTGTAATGTCTTTGTTCCTCACATCAAGTACAACCTCACCCTTGTTGAGCATCACTATTCTGTCAGAATATTTAATAGTATCCTTAATGTTATGAGAAATCATCATTGTTGTTATTGACTGAGTTTTTATAAGCTCCTGTGTCTTCTCCATTACCAGCCTTGATGTCTTTGGATCAAGAGCTGCCGTGTGTTCGTCAAGAAGAAGAAGTTCCGGCTTGTTCAATGTTGCCATAAGCAATGAAAGAGACTGCCTTTGCCCTCCCGAAAGAAATTTAACCTCTGTGTCTAATTTGTTCTCCAGTCCCAAATCCAAAGTCCTGAGTATTTCCCGGTATTGCTCAATGCTGCTTTTCTTTATCAGACCTCGCAAAGTAAACTTCCGGCATTTCTTATTTGATAGACTTATATTCTCCAGTATGGTCAAAGAAGGAGATACTCCCATTGAAGGATTCTGATGCACTCTGCCTATGAACCTGGCTCTTTCGTTTTCTTTCAATTTATTTATGTTTTTCCCATTTAATATTACATTCCCTTTTTCCGGGATCAGTACTCCGCTTATTATGTTAAACAATGTGCTTTTGCCACATCCGTTTGCACCCAGTATCCCCGTGCATTCACCCTTGTTTATATGAAGACTGAAGTCACTGAATATTACCGCTTCATTTTCTGTCCCTTCATTAAAACTTTTTGATATATTCTTAATTTCCAGCATTTACTTTTCCTCCTTTTTTTAGCTCTGATGCTTCCTTTAATGTAAAGATTTTTGATTTAACTGATTTTCTTATTCCATCCCCAAATGTATTATAGCTTAAAAATCCTATTACTATTATTGCATTTATTGCCTTCAAATCTGTAGGCTCCAGCCCCAGGTCTATTGCCACCGCACCAATGAGTTTATACACTAATGCTCCGATTATTGCTCTTGTAGTATTTTTAAGCTTTTTGTTCTTTAATATGGTATCCCCCACTATTATTGAAGCTATTGCCACCACAATTATTCCCGTTCCCATGGTTATTTCCGCAAACCCCTGATATTGCGCCATCATTGCTCCGCTTAACGCAACGAGACCGTTTGAGAGCATGAGCCCGATTAACTTATATTTATTTGAGTTTTCGCCAAGGGATTTAACCAGCGTTTCGTTATCTCCTGTTGCAATCAGCAGGTATCCTATTTCTGTTTTCAAGAACATGTCCATCAATATTTTAACTGTCAAAACGATGATTATTAAAACTATTAACACCCCTGTTCCTTCAAATATGGCAAATATGGATCCATAATCAAAAAGTCCCACATTTGATTTGCCGTTTAGCCTCAGGTTTACAGAATACAAAATTGTCATTGTCAATATTCCTGATAACAATGCCTTTATTTTAAGCTTTATATTTAACGTATAGGTTATGAGTCCTGCCAGCGTTCCGAATAAAAACGCCAGTATTGTACTTGTTGCAGGGCTCAGCCCTGAAGTTACAAGCTTAGCAAATACAAATGCCCCCATGGGAAATGTTCCTTCTACCGACATATCTGCAAAATCCAGTATTTTAAATGTTATTGTGACTCCTATGGCAAGAACAGCAAATATTAAGCCCTGTTCCATTGATGTTAAAAATAATGTGTTCATAATACCTCCCTTTGTAACAACTGCTGAGCGATTGCAATGTGCCTCAACACATTATCATCAACGCTCAGCCATTGTTCACCTATTGCTCCACCAGCTCTGCCCCTTCAAATGTCTTATTATCCTTTAAAAACCCCAGTGCTTCCGCAGTTTTAACGTTGACCTTTTTTACTAATTTATCAGAAGATTGCACAGGTATATCTGCAACGCTTTTTTTATCAACTAATATTTGTTTTGCAATTACAGCCGACTGCTTCCCAATTTCGTAAAAGCTTATTCCTTTTGAAACCATAATTCCCTCATCCACGTGAGATCCATCCGCCGATATGGTTATCATCTTATTGTCCAATGCAAGTTTAGCCACAAGTGACATTGCGGATGCAACCATGTTGTCTGTAATTATATACAGACCTTCAGCCTTTTTAGAAATTGTATTCATTGCCTGAGGAATATCATTAACCGAAGTAATCCCAACAGTTTCGACTTTAAGGCCAAGCTCCTCTGCTACTTTTTTCGTCTCTTCAACCTGAACTTCAGAATTTGATTCTCCTATGTTGTAGATTATCCCTATTGTCTCTATATTTTCTTTAAGCTCTTTGAACATCTCCAGGTTTTCCTTGATTGGTGCCGCATCCACAACACCTGTAATATTGCTATCGGTAGTATTCAAATCTATTACAAGCTGTGAAAATACCGGATCCGTCACTGCTGTAAACACCATTGGTATATCTGTCCCTGTAATAGCCTGCTTTGCTGTCTGTGCAGACAGTGTAGCTATGGCAAATATTAAATCAACGTCCTCTTTAACAAACCTTTCGGCAATCATTTGTGCATTGGCAATATCCCCTTGTGCGCTTTGATCCAGAAATTCCACATTCACTCCCTGGTTTTTCATTTCATCAATAAAACCCTGCTTTGATGCATCCAATGCCGGATGCTCCGCCAGCTGTGATATTCCTATTGTAAAAGCTGCGCCCTCCTTATTTTCCCGGTTTTCCTGTTCTGAAGACTGTGCCGTACCCTGCGCACAACCCGTTAAAAGCATTGCAGTTACCATCACTAATGATGTAACTTTTTTAATTAAATTTAATTTCATAATATCCTCCAAAGTAATTGATGTAATTGATGTAATTGATTATTTTATATTAACTTTGGCCAAAAGTTATATACAAAAAGTCCCTATAAGCACATATGTGCTTATAGGGACGAAATCTTCCGCGGTACCACCCTGATTATGATATCATTATAATATCATCACTCTTCGGGGTCTAACAACCCCTAACCCTGTAACGAAGGTTCTCGTGTCCGCCTACTCGTTATCTTTCAGCAAACCTGCTCAGCAGTGTATATTATATTCCTCTGTCCTTGGCTCTCAGCACCCGCCAATTCTCTGTAAACGTCTGAAATATTTTTCTCTGCTTCAACGCTTTAAACTTATTGATTGCTATCATAAACCAAAAAATATCCTTTGTCAACAACTTTTTTTAGAAATTTTTATCTGTAAAAAAGGAAGGCTCTTTAATGAACTGTATTTCAATTGCTTATAGAACACTGCTTATTATAATCAAACAGGCAGATTCTTTACATACTTTCTTTTACACCAAACTTTGTTTTTAAATCTTCATAGCTGTTTACCCAGTCGAATTTAACCAGTTCGGAAACAGCTTTGAAATGTAATTTGCCGCAACGTATTTTGTTATTTTCGACAGATGTTAAATCTTTTTCTAATTTGTCAGCTTTTGTTTCTACGATAAAGTAAACGCCTACTGCACCTGCTTCAAGACCCTCCTTTCTACAAACGATCGCCCAATCCGGAGAATAGTTTCCGTAGGGAGTATCTATTACAAAACCGCCTTTTTTAAGTTTAGTAAATAAGATGACATTATCATTAGCTTCCAGTTTTTCAGCAAATTTCCTTTCTCCTTTGCTGTCCATTTTATAATATTCATTTAAGGCATTTTTCCTGTTTGGATTGGACTTGAAGACACGCCACTCATCACGGAAGTCTTCCTCAGCTATGGTATCTGTAGCAAAAATCTGTCCCTCATCAAGCTCATAGCCTTCGATGACTTCATAGGAAAAGATACTTGATGCTTTGGAGTCATTTAATTTCACCAGAATCTTCTGGGTTACTCTGTCGAGAACGTCCTGAAAATTTAGAGCCTCTCTTTTTTCAATGCCTTTTAATATATTAAAAATGGTAAGACGAGGTAACATGGTATGGTACATGATATAGTTTACAATTTCAAAATCTCCCTTTGGGGTAACCTTCATACCCACATCAATATCAAAGGTTTTATCTCCCGACTTTTCCATTTCAAACATCTGGGCATCATTAAATTCACCCCTGCCAGTTGTAATATTCACTGCTCTGGTAACTCTAAAGTATTGTAAGTATGAATTTATTTCCTTTATACAATCAGAAACAAACGTGTCCTTATTCACGTTGCATTTATAAAGAGTGCGTTTGGTCAAATTGCTGCTCAGCCCCAGATAGATTTGCTGAAACTCCTCTTCAGAAACAAATGCACGGATAGTATTTACATAGGGTTCATTATCTCCGTTATTTATTTCAATGCGGCGAGATCCTTTTTCTACCATCAGCTCTGCAAAATTTTCTTTCAGCTTTACAGAATGTTCTTTCAGTATTTCATCTTCAAAAACAATGTCTTCAAGAAGTTTAGTTGTTTGCTCTACATTTTTATGTAGAATATTATTACTGTCAAATACGCCTTTACCCATCAGCTCCTGCTTAAAGGTATCGACCAGCTCCGCAGTTATTTTTTCCTTTGGAACACCTGCCTTTTCAAGGGCAACGGTCAGAATATCAGAGGTTACTTCATTCTTGTTGAAATTCATACTTTGGTTGAAGTCTTCCTGAAGTACCCTTGAGAAATTCTCGTAGCTGTCGTTTGCAATGACAGTCAATTCATTGATATCTGTATCCAGACAGCGGTTACCTGTAATATCTACCGGAAGCCTTAAGCCACGACCTATTTCCTGCTTTTTTGCAATATCAGAGCTACCGTTTTTTAGTGTACAAAGTGTAAATACATTGGGATTATCCCAGCCTTCACGAAGTGCTGAATGGGAAAATATAAAGCTGAGTGGTTCTTCAAAGGAAATAAGCTCATCTTTTCTTTCAAGAATTAAGCTGATACCACGGTCGATATCTTCCTGGGATTTAGCCTTAACGTCCAGCTCGCTTTTATTATCATCCCAGTCTTCAATTTCAACTTCATTATTCTTTTTATCAATGGCGAAGTAACCTTCACGCACCTTTAAACCATTCTGATACTCAGGGAAATACTCTTTGTACTTTGAAAATTGTTTTTCGTAGCCTTTAATTGCACTTTGATACTCTTCATCAAAGATACGCAGGTATTCACCACGTCCATCAGGTCGAGTCTTATCACGAACTTTACTAACTGCATCTACAAAGAACAAGGTTAAAGTTTTTATCTTTTTGCCGCTTTTTAAAATTGCAAACTGTTTTTCAAGATGATTTCTAATAGCAAGACGAATCTGAATACGGGTAGCCTCACTATCCTCAAGCCCATTATTGCTTTCTCCAAGCTCCAAAATTATAGTGCCATCTGTAGTGGCAACCTTCAAAGGTTTAAGCTTATGTGGTTCTTCAACGATACGCATATTGCGATACTGTACCAAACCACCGGATAAATCCTCTAAAGATGTATTTGCTGATACATCAAAGGTTTTAAAGCGAATGGAATCTCCTTGTTTTTGGGAGAACATCTCAATCCTTGCTTTTAGGTCCTTTGTGAAAGCTATATATCGAATGTAGGGATAATCTCTTTCAATAACCCCATTTACTGTTTTAACTGTAATCTTCTTAACCAAGTCATTTTTATATGCAGCATAGGAATCTAACTTATAAATTTGATTATACAGTTTCTTATGGGTAGCAGAATAACGAAGTACAAACAAAGGTTCAATCTCATCAATAGCTTGCAATGATTTAGATTTTTTACCTTTTTGTCCCTCAATTTTTTGTGGTTCATCAATGATGACAATGGGCTTTATGTACTTGATATCCTCCCATAAAATCTGTCCGTATTCATCTTCGCTGCGGATTTTGTTTGTATCTTTATTAAAAGCCTGAATGTTGAGAACACAAATGCTTAAGTCATTGGTTTCCACAAGGCTTGAGCTCACCTTTTTCGGGTTATTGCTGTCATAAATAAAACTGTGCTTTGATAAATCCACATCATAGAGCCTTTTGAAATGGTCTTTTAACTGGTCGATGGACTTTTCTACGCCTTTACGGATTGCAATACTTGGCACAACAATCATAAACTTTTTGAAGTCATATTCTTTATATAGTTCTAAAATGGTACGCAAATACACATAAGTTTTACCTGTACCTGTTTCCATCTCGATGGTAAAGTTATTATTTGCAAGCTCATTATCTGCAAATAACTTGTTATCTAACTGAACCTTTCTTAGATTTTGAAGTAATCTACTGCCTGTTACAATGCTTTGGTTTCTTACAGGGTCACCCTCATCAAGCTTTTTGATACGTCTTGGACGATATATACCGTCTATTTGACGAGAAAGTCCTTTGAATAAGTCCACAGTAGAGTGGATTGCTTTTAATTGATAATCTAATTCATCATCAAACTGAAATGCAATTCTTTTTGCCACGGCTACTTCCTCCTTATATAAATTCTACAGTGTATGATTTTTTCTCAAGTCCAGAATTCCTTTCAATGAGGTTTTTAAGCCTTCTAAAGGTTTCATCCTTTAAATTGATATCGTCTTTAAAAGCAGAATCCCTAAAGATAAATTTAATAGGCAGTGGGTCAAGAGCAGCTATTTTATCAATTAATTTCTCTGTAATTTCTGTTTCAAGGCAAATCAAGTATGCACTGCCATATAAGTAAGTCCTGCTTCCAATATGGGTTAAAGTTTCTAAAGTAGAGGATAGTGGTACATCCTTCTGGCGGAGCATCACTTCATATACAACATCAATATCATTAAAGCCTATAGTAAAGTCAGCAAGGTCAGGAGTGTGTGACATTGTACTGGCATCAAGCTGTCCTAATTCGTCATACAAGTTCCATTTGATATTGGTATCAGCAGTTCTAAAGACTTTAAAGCCAATATCAGGCACTTGTTTTGGTTCTTCGCCAATTTTAAGCTGTGCATTGGCAGTTTCAATTTCTTGTTTGATCTTTTCACCTGCGCGTCGGATACGTTCTTTGCCAAGTTCACATATATCTTTGTAACCTGCTTTGTAAGCTTCTGAGCTTTCGTCGGTTTCTTCGGGTAGCTGAACCATAATAAATTTTCTGTTCCCTCCGTCCTCACCATTTAGTTGCATAACTGCGTGGGCGGTAGTGGCAGAGCCAGAAAAGAAGTCGAGTATCAAATCATCGTCTTGAACTGTAAAGAACGTTGCCCCAAGAATTAATTCTTTTAGTAAAGAAATAGGTTTTGGGTAGTCAAAATATTGTTCTAAACCTAATACTTCTAAGTCCTTTACTCCATTTGCAGACAAATGTTTAAGTACACTGTAAAATTTTGACGCATCTTCATTTACATTACGAAGCTTTCCAACAATATGCATACCATTACCTTTAGGTAAAAGGACATATTCCCCATTTTTGATTTTTTCATCTATCTCCATCAAGGTTTTTTCCCCTTTATATTCGAGGATTTCCTCATAGTGACAATTTCCGTATTTTCCAAATTCTTTACGTAGCCAATCCTCTTGTATCCAGTATTTCACACCATCTTTCTCAATAATTTTTCCTCGAATATCCTTAGGCCGTCCTAATGGAGTAAAAGAACCTATACTTTTTGCATATACAAATAAATAATCATGCCCTTTTATCACTTGTTTTGCAAGTCCACCACCTTCTGCACGAATAACCATTAGTTCTGCAACTTTATTATTGTCTCCAAATACTTCATTTAAAATTTTTATTGCATTTGCTTGCTCATTATCATCAATACTAATAAAAATAACTCCATCGTCGGTGAGTAAGTCTTTTGCAACTTTAATCCTCGGATACATCATATTCAACCAATTAGCATGAAAACGGTTAGATGATTGTTGGTTTTTCTGCAAAGGATTCCCTTCATCATCACGAGTACCTTCTGCTATATCACTTTCCTTACTGTTCATGGTAAAATTATCATTATATACAAAATCATTTCCCGTGTTATAGGGTGGATCTATATATATCATTTTAATAGCACCATAATAGTTTTGTCGAAGCATTTTCAAAACTTCAAGGTTATCCCCCTCAATATAAAGATTTTCGGTAGTATTTGGGTTTTTGCTATCTTCTTCAATATATTTGAGCGTTCTGTTATATACATCCTCCTGAGCTTTTTTCTTTGCATCCTGCTTGCCTGCCCAAGTAAGTTCATATTTTTCTTTGCCCACTTCTTCAAACTGTCCAAGTTCTTCCTTTAATGCCTCAAAATCAACCTGTCCGTCTTTAACGGCAGAGGGGAATAGCTGTGCTAACAGCTTTACATTATCCCCAACAATGTTGTTAATCTCCTGTGGCACTTTTACATAGTCCATTTGTTATTCCTCCATTTATCTAATTAATCTATAAATTACTCATTTTTGTACTTGTTTTGGACGTTCATGCTATAAAGCAGTTGTTCGGAATTTCCGAACAACTGAAACTTCGGTTTTATACCTTATCCAATTCGATTATAGCTTGTCTGATTTCTTGATTCAGCTTCATTTTTTCACTGTTAGATATAGATTTTTGCACCTTTTCTTTATTGCGTGCAACAGCACAGAGGAGGGTGTATACCTCTTTTTGTCTGTTAATGCTGTACCATATAGGTTTCTCTAAAAAGCTCTTTGCCTTTGCATATACTTTATCATTCGTTAAGATGTAAGCTCGCAGATACATTTCAAAATAAAAGGTAGCTTTGTTGTCTTTGTTTTTGATATTGTCATAGGCAAGTTCCCTTAGCAAATTGTTTTTATCAGAGCTGGGTAGGACAGTGGGGTAGACAGTTGTAAGAACCTTGTCTGTAACCACAATCTGTGTTCTGTCATTCTGATTCAATCGTTTTAGTGCAAAGGAGTATACCTCGTTGCTGTTATCGTTTAGTCGTAGAACACAAGGAGACTTTATTATCTCCTGATACATATTTGCAATAAAGGACGCCTTTTTCATATCAACAAGTTCTATGTCATAATACTGAATAACTTGGCAATTGTATTCATCATTCACCAAAGATGGTATACCTTCTCCCATTATCTGATAGCTTAATATAACGCTTTTTACATTATCCCTGATTTTCTTTCTTACATCAGGCTTCAATACCTTAGGTATGAAATCCTTAATTGGCAGTTTTTTGCCAACTTTATATTTCTCCGGTAAGTTAAACATCATTCCACCACCAAAAATGAAATAAGTTCAAAATCATCCGCTGTTTCATCTGCAAAGTCATTATTAAATCCACCGAAATCAAACGTAGTTTGGAAGGCTTTTTCTTCTTCAGCACCTTTAATAGAATTAACTGCCTTGTTCAAAAGGTCGGAATAAAACTTCATGTCATTTGTATTATTTGTTTTAACAAGGAATTGATCAAATAATGATTGAACCGGCTTATCTTTGCCATAGCAAAGTTTTCTAAAAAGTTTGATAACCTCGCGTGCTTTTCCACTTCCATAGAGAACTTCACCCTTATTATCTAAATAAATCAAATAATAGGGATACAAGGAGCTGTCAGACTTTGGCTTTTCATCTTGGTTACTATGTTTAAAGCAGAATATAACGCCTTGCTTTTCTCCATCAGTAACAGAATATATCCCACTTGGTACTTTCTTTATTGATGGATTATTTTTTACATACTCTGATAATTCATACAAGTATTCGTTCATATTAAGGTCGGTTAAGGAGATGTTTTCATTAGCATCCTCAATATCAATAACTTCATCTTTTAACCGTTCTAATTGCCTTTTTCTAAAATTAAAATCATTCATTTCAGGAGACAGGAAATCCTCATCACCTGTAGACACAATATTTAGTGTTGTCATTTTACCTTTAACTCGCTGCTCCAAGCCTAAATACTCGTTAAGCTCAAGATTCGGGTAGAAGTTAATCATCTGAATACATTCATTGGTGCTTCCAATACGGTCAATACGGCCAAATCTTTGTATGAGCGAAACAGGATTCCACTGAATATCAAAGTTGATTACTGTATCACAGTCCTGTAAATTTTGTCCTTCTGAAATACAATCTGTACCTATAAGAATATCTATCTGTTCATCATCTGGAATATCTTTTTTCATTTTTGATTTTGGAGAAAATGCACATAGAACAGAGTTAAATTCGCTATCCACATTTTTGTTTGTTGTCTTTACTCCTCTGCCCGTAACGCAAGCAGTGTCTAAGTGAACCTTTTTAAGCTCTTCTGCAATCTTCTGATAAATATAGTCTGCTGTATCTGAAAAAGCAGTGAATACAAGGATTTTTTTGTTACCGCTATTATAAGGTGTTTGTGTTACCTTTTTAATAATTTCATCTTGCAGAGTACGGATTTTTAAATCTCTGTTTTCTTCTAATATGCATTTTGCTTCATTATAAATTTTTTCAAGAATAATTCTGTCGCCCTCCAAATCGTACAGATAATCTTTGATACGTAAGTGGGCAACTTCAATTTCATATTTTCCTTCTAAATATTCATATTCTTCATCTGCTGTACCTGTTTCTTCGTCAACCTGACCGCCTTTATTAAGTACCTCCATGGTTCTGTCTATTCGCTCCATCAATCTCCGAATGGTTTCTGCAAATGAATATACGGAACTTTCCATGCGTTTAAAGAGGTTAAAGCGGTGCATGACAATCATACCCTTGGACTGGGTTTGAAAATCCATTTTTCCGCCGTGTTTTCCTTTTAAACTGTATTTCTCAACATATAATTTCTGGTATTCACTTTTAATATATCTTGTTGGTGTATATACCGACAATTCAAGGGACTCCAGCAATTCATTTGTATCAGCAAACTTCAATAGCTTTTCTTGGCAGTCAATTTCAGGGCGTCTGGTTATCGGTTTATTCTTGTTAGGGAATTTACCGACACTGCTATTTCCGTAATAGCTGGTGATATGCTTTCTGCTTCTTGAAATTGTCATAAGCTCAAGCAGTTTATAAAATTCTGATGGAAGACTGTCAAGCAAGTCATTTTTATTATGGTTTGGTACAGTTTGCCATTGATTAATAATAGTTGAAGACTTCCTAAGTAGGTTCTCTACGCTGGAGATACCTTCATCTTCAAAAGCAAAATCTCTATCACCTGTTATTATGCTAATCTGATTTTTTAGATCTACCAAACTATTGTTAACAGGTGTAGCAGAAAGGAGTAGCACCTTGGTATTATTTTTACCTCTTTTTATTACGTCCTGCATCAAACGTGCATACCTTGTCATTATTAGCTGGTCATTATCATCATAACGATCATTCCTATTCCTAAAATTATGGGATTCATCTATTACAACAAGGTCATAGTTACCCCAATCAAATCTTTTCAGGTCTTGTCCAGATTGAGACATGCCTTTATATCTTGATAAATCTGTATGAAACATAATCTTATAATTGAATGTTTCATTTAACAAACTATCCTTATATGTACCTCTAAAAGAGTTCCAGTTATCATATAGCTTTGCAGGGGTAAGAACAAGTACATTATCCATCTTTATTTCAAAGTATTTTATGACTGCAAGGGCTTCAAAGGTTTTACCTAATCCAACAGAATCAGCAATTATACAGCCACCATATTTTTGCAGCTTTTGAATTGCTGATACAACACAGTCCTTCTGAAAATCATAAAGAGATTGCCATATTTGAGTTTTTTTAAATTTCTCGCTATCTCTTTCAAATCTTTCTACACCACTGTCTATTTGATATCCAAACAGCTCATTCAGGGTAAAATAATATAAAAACTCAGGGGAGTGCTCTTTATAAATAAAAGATAAACTTTGTAATAAATCCTCTTTATAATCAGAGGATACCTGCTCGTTAAACCATATTTGATTGAAAGTATTCAGTGCTGAAAGTATTTGCTCTTTATCCATTGTTCCATTGAGCATCGTATCAAAATTAATATTTCTAAAAGCATTCCTGCTTTTCTTTAGTGTTACCTCCAAAGAAGAGGAACCTTGTATCATAAAATCATCGTCTATAATGATTATATTACCACCTATTTTAACTTTAGGATTTGCTTTTTTTACATTAACATTTGCTTTGATAAAATCGTGCATGGCTTTTGCTTTTGAAAAATGTTTTAATTTGTTTTTTTCAACGATATCATAAGAGTTGTATAAAATATCCGTTGGAGCCATTTCAAACTCATGGGATATTTCATTTTTTTCAGGCACAAATTTTGTATCCCTGATTACAAAATTTATTTCTTTTACATTTTTTAAGTTTTGTTCAAGCAAGGCAAAGACAGATAGTGTTAGCTTATCATTTACGATATTCACTACCGCATTTTTTTTCGTTTTAAGCACATAATTAATTTTTTCAATCATTTGCTCTGTTGAAGCAATTACATTTCCCATGTCTGTTCATTCCTTACTATAGTCTACTTTATATAACAAATACCTACTTTATTATAGATTAAACATCATAAATTTACAAGATTTTTAACAAATGCATAAATAGAATCACACGTTTGTGAGATAAATGTTAGTAGCTACACCGTGGGGTTCAAGTCTTTTCTGCGGCACTAAATTATAAGCCTGAAAAGATGTGATATCCTTTCAGGCTGTTTTAATTTTATATATTTTATACTTCCATATAATAATCATACGAACATCATTTATCAATTGTTAAAATAAGTTTACTCTGATGCAGGTTAGCTGCTTTTATTTCAATTTTTCCAAGGAAATCTTCCATTGCAGATTTGTTGCCAAGATTTTTAAAGGAATGCCAAGCGGCATTCCTTTATTTTTTTATGCTAATGATGGTTCTGCATAATTATTTAAATTGTTTTTTAATGTTGTCAGTTCATCCTTTAATTCTTCCGGCAGTGTATTTCCTATTTTGCCATAGAATTCTTCAATACTTTCTATATCTTCAATCCAGGAATCTTTATCTATAGTAAGCAGCGAGTTCATCACCTCTTCCGAAACATCCAGATCCTCTGTATTTATGTCTTCAACCTTTGGAATAAATCCTATGGGAGCTGTGTCCGCTGTTACATTGTTTTCACATCTGTTGATTATCCATTCCAACACTCTGAAGTTTTCACCATAGCCCGGCCATAAGAATTCACCGTCAGAATTTGTCCTGAACCAATTTACGTGGAATATCTTAGGCGGATTACTCATTTTCTTGCCCATTTCAATCCAATGTCCAAAATAATCACCCATGTTGTAGCCACAGAACGGAAGCATTGCCATTGGATCTCTTCTTACAACTCCAACCTTTCCGGCGGCTGCTGCAGTGGTTTCAGATGCAAGAGTCGAGCCTACAAATACACCATGCTGCCAGCTTCTTGATTGATATACCAGTGGAGCTGTCTTTGCACGTCTACCTCCGAATATTATTGCAGAAATAGGAACTCCCTCCGGTGCTTCCCACTCTTTTGATATGCATGGGCAGTTTTTAGCAGGAGCTGTAAATCTGGAATTAGGATGTGCTCCCTTTTCCTTTGATGTTTTTCCGTTCCACGGATTTCCCTGCCAATCAAGAGCATGTTCAGGAGGATTGTCATCAAATTTTTCCCACCAAATGGTATCATCATCCAAATTATATGCCACATTAGTAAATATGGTATCCTTCTTTGTAGACATCATAGCGTTATAATTTGATTGTAAATTTGTTCCCGGAGCAACTCCAAAGAACCCTGCCTCTGGATTAATAGCCCAAAGCCTTCCGTCTTCTTTTATCTTAAGCCATGCGATGTCATCGCCAACTGTCCATACCTTGTAGCCTTTTTTCGTGTATATTTCAGGAGGTATAAGCATGGCAAGATTTGTTTTTCCGCAAGCTGACGGGAAAGCAGCTGCCATATATTTTACTTCTCCCTTTGGATTTTCTATTCCAAGTATGAGCATGTGTTCTGCCATCCATCCTTCTTTCCAGCCCTGGTAAGAAGCAATACGAAGTGCAAAGCATTTTTTCCCAAGCAACACATTTCCGCCGTATGCAGAATTACATGACCAGATTGTATTATCTTCAGGGAAGTGGAATATATATCTTTTATCAATATCAAGGGTACATTTTCCGTGTAGTCCTCTTACAAAATCGTTAGAATCACCAAGTACGTCCAGAACTTTTTTACCTATTCTTGTCATAATGCTCATGTTTACGACTACATATATAGAATCTGTAACTTCAATACCAATTTTTGAAAATGGAGAGCCTACAGGACCCATAGAATACGGTATAATGTACATGGTTCTTCCGTTCATTGAATTATCAAATATTTCTCTACCTAATTCATAAGCTTCTTCGGGACTCTTCCAATTGTTAGTCGGTCCAGCATTTTCTTTATTTTTTGAACAGATATACGTCTTGTCCTCCATACGAGCAACATCATCTTTTCGTGAGCGATGATAATAGCAACCCGGATATTTTTCCTGATTTAACTTTTTAAATTCACCCGTTTTGCATGCTTCATCTTTAAGCATTTTCAATTGTTCTTCGCTTCCGTCAATCCACATTACTTTTGAAGGTTTAGTTATGGATACTACTTCGTCTATCCATTTTAAAACATTTAAATTTGAAGTTAAGCTTTGCATTTTACACTCCTATAAATTAATTATGTTATACTATATATTTATTTTTTAAATATGTGTTATGATATTGATTTTTCAAATTTATTATATCTTGTCTTAATATTACTTTCAATATCCAAAAAAACTTTCGTTTTATTTAAGCTTTTCTCTGTATTTACCTAAATATTTTAAGAGTATTCTCCATAAACCTAACATATTTAATTTGTTAAATAATTGCAAAATGATATGCTAAACCCTCACATCAGACAAAAGTATTAAGTAAATGTTATACTGATAAAAATCACCATCTCCTTTAAGTGTAATTTTTATGCCTTTGTTTTCCAAACAATATATATGAGACTGCCATATTTATCAGCGGACATATATAACACAACACTGCATAGGGTGCATATTGTATTGCCGTAATGCCCATGATTGGTTTTATTAAAAGTGCGTTTACATTCCAAGGCATAAGAGGTGCCACAATTACTCCCGTATCTGAAATTGTCCTTGCCAATACAGTTTCATCCATACCCATCTCCTTATACTTTTCATTCAGAATTTTTGCCGGAACTATTATGCCGGAAGTCTGATCGCAGGTAGCAACAGTGAGGAGTATACTCATAAGTCCCGTTCGCCTTATTAGAGTCATTTTAGAATTAATTCCATTAATTAGTTTTCCTATTACCGGCATAAGTATATTACCCTTTTCAAACAGCTGTATCAATGCATAGGCAGCAACTACCATACAAATTGTCTCAACCATTGAAATCATGCCTCCGCTTACCAAAAGCCTGTTAAGTTCCGGTGAAGGAGTATTACCATGATACCCAAACACTAATGAGGTTAAAACTTCTTTTACTGTAGCTCTCTGAAAAACAATGCTGAGCACGGAGCCAACACCAATGCCTATTGAAAAAGTTATTATTGAATTCAGCCCTGCAATGGAAAGCCCCAGTACGATAACGGGTAGTATCAACAAAAAAGGAGAGACATTAAAGCCTGATGCTATTGCATCCTTATACAATAAAAGTTTGCTGTAATCTCCGGACGTATATTTTAAACCAATTAAATAGTAAATAACTGCTGTTATAATTATTGTAGGTATTAGTGTTACAACTAAGCTTTTAAAAATTTCCTTGTAGCTTTTGTTTGTTGCTTTCATCAATAGATTTACAAGTCCAGACAGCGGAGATATTTTATCTGCTATAAATGCACCCGAAACCAGCATTCCAATAATCACGTTCTGAGGTATACCCAGCCCCATTCCTATACCGCTCAAAGAAATACCTACGGTACTCATAGTACCCGCTGCTGTTCCCATGAATAATGAAATTAGTGACATTATTAAAAACGAGGCAAACAAAAAATTGACACCCTCCATATATGTAAACCCATAATGCATTATTGTCGGCACAACACCTGAAGAAAGCCATATAGATGTTGTTGCACCTATAAACAATATAACTACAATAAGGTTCTTTATTTCAAGTATCGAGTTTAATATTGTCTTTAACAAATCCGACAGACTATATCCGCTTTTAATCAATACTGCCAAAGTAAAAACTATTCCCATGACAAATCCGATAAATAAGGGAATTGACAACACTAATGAAAAAAATATAAATCCCAGGCTGATTAACATTATTGCCATAGGATTAAGAGCTAACCTTTTATCCACATTACACCTCTGCTAAAAAATTAAGTAATAAATTATTGGCAGAAACACTGCCGAAAGCATATTGTTTGTCTTTACGTGTTTGATATCCCACTGCTTCATTGCAATACACTTTTGTTAATATATATTAACATCTACCATAAAGGAATGCAAATATTTTATTATAACCTTTATAGCTTATTAACTGCCCTGTATCTCTTAGAATCAAATAAAAAAGTTATTCAGCTCCTTTATTATCCTCGAACTGAATAACCTTGCAATATTTATAATACTATCTTTATCAATGTGACATTGAATAGTTTTCTATATTTTGTATCACTTTTTTACCTAACCGCTTTGTACTCTGTACAGTGGTTCCTGCTGTTTTATTTACGCATGATACATTGGGAAGCGAAATTATTTCACCGGACTCATCTCCCGATCCTATGATGGTATCGCAAAGAAAATAGTTGCTCTTATCAGCAAGCCAGTTTTTCAGTGCATTAACATCATGACTTGGTCCTATAGATGTATTTACAAGTATTTTACCATTGCCGAAAATTTCAAATTCCCTCTGATTGAGAAGAACTACATTTTTGTTAAGACATGTACAGAGAATATCAGCCTTTTTCAGCAATTCCTCCATCTCAAGATATTTAAAGCCCCTGTTTTCCTGCTCCGGTTTACGGGTACGGCTGTAATAATACACATCCGCACCAAAAAAACGAAGTGCGTTTCCAACAATTAAACCTGTTGCCCCAAGACCAAGTATCCCAATTTTCATATCTGTAAGCTCTACAGATTTATCTTTCCATTGACTGTTTCCAAATCCGTGCAGTAAACGAACCAACTCGCTAATCACATATTCCGCAACACCTTCATCGCCATAATCCCGAACTCCGCTCACAGTGATATTTTGTTTTTCCGCAGCTGTAATGTCTACATTTGCGCTTTCTTTCGAGTACAGACTGCAGCACATCCCAATGTATTTTAAATTTTTACATGTATTAATAACCTGTGAATCTATCTTCGTGGTATAAGAAACCAAAACAGCATCTGCATTTCCTATACGTCTTATTATTTCTTCGTTATCTTCAGGGATATCCTGATATAACTTTACTTCATTGGCATAGCCTGAAAGTAAATCCTTCGACTCCCGATCTATGTTAACAGGTTCAATTGCTACTAACCTTTGAAACATTAATTATTGTCCTCCTTTGTAATAAAGTAATTCTCCATAAATTTTTTAATCTCCAACGAAGCCTTATATGCCTCATTTTTAGATGCTGCTCCTTCTTCTACAGCCTCATTGACAGCTTCCTTTAAAGAATAATCTTTGTGAATTAATTTGTCAAATAAGATTCCATGGATACTTACATTTAATGTGTTCTGTTCCTTTTCTTCATAGTCGTTGTTGTAGCCTACAATTACATATTCGCCTCTTTCTGTGTCATCACTACTGTTCAACTGCTGAAGAACGGAATCAACGCTTCCGTAAAATGAGTTTTCATGAAGCTTTGTTAATTCCTTGCATACACATACGGTTGCATTTGGCATGTGTTCTTTCAGACTTTCCATAAGATTGATTATTCGTTTTGGAGATTCATAAAGTACAAATGTTTTTATAGTATTGTCCTTTATTCTTTTCAATGCATTATCAAGCTCGCTTTTCTTTCTTGGCAAAAATCCGTAAAAAGCAAACTCCCGTGTATCTATTCCTGCAACGGAGAGAGCAATTATAACCGCTGAAGCTCCCGCCAGTCCTATTACCTCGATTCCTGCTTCTCTTGCGCTTTTCACAAGCTCATATCCGGGATCTGAAATGCATGGAGTTCCTGCATCTGTTACCAGTGCCACAGTTTTGTTTTCAGAAAGAATTTCATCTACAATTTCCGGACTTCTTTCCTTTTCATTAAATTTATGGTATGAAATCATATGTTTTTTTATATCAAAAAAGTTTAATAGCTTTTGAGTGTGTCTTGTATCTTCTGCCAATATATAATCACACTCTTTAAGGGTTTCTATTGCCCTTTGAGTCATGTCACTTAAATTGCCTATGGGTGTAGGCACTATGTATAATTTACTCATTAGTTTCTCCTGTTGTTTCCAGCCTGCAAAGGGCAAATTTAATTTCTCCGTATGTTATTTCCGGAGGCAGCGCCTCCTTTACAGGTTTAAGCTTATCCCCGCCGATTTTCTTATATGTACTTATAATAAGCCTTTCTTTATCTTCCGAAACAAAATCCCTGTAGTTTATTTCATAGCCTAATTTTGCGCAGTCTATCAGATGATTCTCTACCGTAACCGGTGAAAGTCCTCTTTCTTTTGCTATTTCAGCGATGTTTTTTCTTGATCTGTACAAATTATAGCTTATTTCCCTTGTATCTTCCTTTTTAGCCCTTTCTTCAGTGCCCGTCTTTATCTCTCTTTCGCTGTATATATTTTGAGGTTTTATCTGTTTTAAATCAATATTGTTATTCTCTATATATTTTTTAATAGCCTCCATAAATTCACTGCCATATTTTTCGGCCTTAATTTCTCCCACTCCGGATACTTTAAGAAATTCTGCATTGTTTTGGGGGTATTTAATACACATATCCTTTAACGCTGCATCTGAAAAAACTACAAAGGGAGGAACTTTTAATTCATCGGCAATTTTCTTTCTAAGTGCCCTCAGTGTTTCAAACAGATCTTTGTTGTAATTAACCGATTTGTCAGGAGCTTCGTGTGTAGCAAAAATTTTTCTGATAGTCACCTGCTGTCTGCCCTTCAGAACTTCATGCCCCTGTCTTGATATACTGAGCACAGGATATTTGTCACCTATTACATTTATATAGCCGTCGGATATCAGGTAAGAAATCATCTCTTTTAATGTATCTTTGTCATATTCTTTCATTAAGCCGTATGTGCTTAACTTATGGAAATTTAATGATTTTATTCTTTGACCTGAGCTGCCTTTCAGTACATCTATTACCACATTGCTTCCAAAACGCTGCCCCATTCGGTAAATACAGGACAAAATTTTCTGGGTTTCTGTTGTTATATCACTGCTCTCAATATCACTGAGACAATTGCTGCAGTTATGGCAGTTTTCCGTCGTATAATTCGTATCAAAATAGCTTACCAGGTACTTCCTTAGGCATTTATCCGTGTTGCAGTAATTTACCATTTTTTTAAGTTTGTCATACTCAGTGGACTTTGTCAGCTCATCGCTAATGCTGTTTTCTATCAAAAAATTATTTATCACTATGTCCTGGGGACTGAACAATAAAATGCAGTCAGATGGTTCTCCGTCTCTTCCCGCTCTACCCGATTCCTGATAATATGATTCTACATTCTTAGGCATATTATAATGAATGACATACCTGATGTCCAGCTTGTCTATTCCCATACCAAAAGCATTTGTAGCAACCATTATATCGGCATTGTCATAAAGAAAATCATCCTGATTTTTACTTCTTTCAGCATCACTGAGGCCTGCATGATAGCTGACGGCTTTATAGCCTGCACTTACAAGCCTTGCGCAGACCTCATCAGTCAGCTTTCTTGTAAGGCAGTAAATAATGCCTGACTTACCTTTATGTTCTTCTACATATTTCAATATGTAAGGGGATTTTTTATTTATTCTTACCACTTCAAACTTTAAATTTTCTCTGTCAAAGCCAGTAATAATTTCATAGTGATCACTTAACCCTATTAGATCTATTATATCATGTTTAACTTCAGGTGTTGCTGTTGCTGTAAATGCTGAAACAACGGGATTATCTTCTGAAATATCTCTCAGGTTCCTGACTTTTAAATAGCTTGGTCTGAAATCATGACCCCACTGGGAAACGCAGTGGGCTTCATCAACAGCTATCATGGAAATCTTAATGTTTTTTAGCATCTCCATAAAGCTTTCAGATTCTAACCGTTCCGGTGCAATATACAACAGCTTGTACTTGTTATTTTCAGCTTCGTATATGATCCGATTCAGTTTACCCATGGGCAATGAACTGTTAATAAACGCAGAAGACATGCCCATTTGCTGCAATGTATCCACCTGATCCTTCATAAGGGATATAAGTGGTGAAATAACTATGGTGGTTCCCTCCATAAGCATGGCAGGTATCTGGTAGCACAGGGATTTTCCCCCGCCTGTAGGCATTATAGCCATCACATCCTTATGGGACAAAATATTCTCAATTATTTCCCTCTGTCCCTCCCTGAAGGAATCATATCCATAATACTTTTTTAATAATTCTACAGCTTTATCCATAATTCACACCTTACCTGTTTTCAACTTTTGTGCTACACCTAATCTTCAGCATTTAAGTCATCCATAAGTTCTTTAACACTGTTAAAAGGTTCTTTTAAATTGCGTCCCAATCTTGCATCTTTCATTGCAGCAATCGTTTCAGCGTTCGGAGTATCCAGCCGCATATCGAACGGTATGCCATTTGAACGGACAGCTTGACGCAAAAAAACAGTAAGTGCAGTAGACATATTTAGTCCCAGTTCATTAAAAATTTCTTCCGCCTGCTTTTTCAATTCAGCGTCTATTCTAATGTTTAAATTTGTGGTTGCCATAATTTATCAACTCCTTCGCATAGTAGTATATACCATAATTCTAAAAACATCAACACAATTTAACATATTTTTTATACGACGTCATTACAAAAACCTACAAAACACTTTGGTTGTAAGTTTTGTGTACGCTTGCTGTTTGAGAGTAGATATGGTAAAATGAATATTATTAAAAAAAGGAAGATATCCGGAGGCACAAATGAATTTTATGAATGAAGCAATCAAAATATCCAGACCGGTTTGGCAGAAATCCATGAATTTACCCTTCATTCAGGAGCTAAAGACAGGTAAGTTATCTAAAGACAGATTTAACCTTTATCTTGAACAGGATAATATCTATCTTTTGTATTATGTTAAACTGTGTGGTAAAGCAATTTATAATTCTAAAGGTAATGAGGAAATCAGCCTGTATTTATCTTTAATATCATTTGCTTTTGATACTGAAATAGGCACAAGAACGGAAAATCTGGACAAAAAAAATTCAGTGAATGTATTGTTGGAAAACCAAAGATATATTGATTTTATCATGAGCTTCAGCAATGATTACAACAATGACCGAATTCTCTTAGTATTACTCCACTGTATGCTAAGCTATCAATATGTTTTTACTATGATTGCAAAAGATAATGTGGTAAAAAATTCAGAATATTACTTTTTTATTAAAGATTATTTAAGTGATGACTACAGGGATGCCTGTAACAGATGGACTGAATTTGCAAATAAAAAATACAGCAGCTTATCAGAAAGTAAAAAAATAGAACTTATTGATATTTTCAAAAAGGCAAGTCTTCTGGAATATGACTTCTGGAATATGGCCTATGAGGGAATAAACAGATAAACTGCCCTGATAATGTATTTTTTGATTGACAACATATTTTTCATGTGATACATTAATTAAAAATAAGCAGGGGAGCTTGTAAATCAGGCTGAGAGGAAATGATGCTATTTCGACCCTTTAACCTGATGCGGATAATGCCGACGTAGGAAAATCATAATTGATTTTTTTAGGGACACTGACTCAGGTGTCTCTTGTTTTATTTAAAACTTAAAAAAAGAGAGGATATAAAAATGAATTCGAGTATGTTTGACGGATATGCTGATCACTATGATAAATGGTTTATGGCAAATGATAAGGTGTTCTTAAGTGAATTAAAGTTACTTCATCACTGCTTAGAACCATTAAAGAAAGATAAAATTTTGTCTGTAGGCTGTGGAAGCGGTTTGTTTGAAAGTGTTTTAAATAAAGAGTATGGAATAAACAATATCTATGGTCTGGAACCATCTCAGGACATGGCAAAAATTGCAGTCAAAAGAGGAATTGATGTGAAACCCGGTAATGCTGAAACAGGTGAATTACCTTCTGAAGAATATGATATTATTTACTTTAATGGCTGTTCAACTTATATTCCTGATTTAAAAAAGGCATATGAAAATTGTTATTCAGCACTAAAAAAGGGAGGTCATTTCATTCTGCTGGATGTACCCAAAGAAAGTGCTTACGGAATTTTATACAGCTTTGCAAAACATGTGGGCAATTATGACAAAGATATTTTTGATAAAATAGCACCTGAATTACCATATCCTATTGAACTGGTTACATCAGGAATATTTTATACTACCTTAGATAAGGCAAAAATCATCAAAGAATATTTGAATATGACGAATATTAAATTTTACCAGACGTTAACCGGCAGCCCTGTCTACACCAACGATGCTGTTGAAGAACCAATTTCAGGATATGATAAGGGGGGATACGTAGCTATTGTTGCTCAAAAATAAAGAGGACTAAGTATTTCAAGGAAAGTGATGCCTTTCAAGATAAAATTCAAATATAAAAATAGACTGAAAAGATTATCACATCTATTCAGTCTTATAATTCTATGCCGCAGAAGGGACTTGAACCCCCACGGTGTTGCCACCAACGGATTTTGAGTCCGTCACGTCTGCCATTCCATCACTGCGGCTAAGCACTTAATGATATTAACATAAAGTAATTATGAATGCAAGAGTTTTTTATATTATTTGGTTAAATTTTTTGGGCGGTGTTACAGAGCCAATGATCTCAGAAATCAGGTCTGGCTTTTTTCATAATCGATTATTTTTTGGATTCCCTGTTCGGTAATTTTCGTTCCTGTCCTTCCCTTACCAATTGTTATCATGCACTGTTCCTGCAATCCCTGCAGAACGCTGCGCAGGCTGGCATCCCCTATATGCAGCTGCATTGCTTTTAACTGCGTATTTAACTGCATTCGACCTATGCCATGATACAGCTGTGAATTTTCCATGATAATCTTCAGAATTTCCATTTCAATAGATGCACTGTTTATTGAGTTGCCAGGTTTATTTATGTCTTCCCCCGAAACAGTGGTGGTGTCCAAAAGATATTTAGGCAGCATGGATAGTGTCTTGTAATGCACAGCCGCATTTTCGAGTTCTCTGACATTACCAGGCCAGGTATAACCACACAAAAGCTTTTTATCATAATCCGTCAATTCATTAAATTTTGAATCTAAAAAATTTGACATCAAAGGAAGTATATCTTCTTTCCTATTTCTCAAAGGTTCAATGGATATGGTTATTACATTTAAACGGTAATATAAATCTTTTCTGAAATTTCCTTTCTCTACCTCACTCATTAAGTTCTTGTTTGTTGCGGCAATTATTCTGGTGTCAATATTTATCATCCTGTCACTACCAATGCGCATTATTTGACGTTCCTGCAAAACACGGAGGAGCCTTGACTGAAGATTAGGGGAAATATCTCCTATTTCGTCAAGAAAAATAGTTCCACCGTTAGCCTGTTCAAACAAGCCAAGCTTCCCACTTTTCTTTGCACCGGTAAATGAACCGCTTTCATAACCAAACAACTCGCTTTCCAATAATGATTCAGGAAGAGCTGCACAATTTACTGCAACAAAAGGCATTTTTTTACGTTGGGAATAATTGTGAACAGACTGAGCAATAAGTTCCTTTCCTGTTCCGCTTTCTCCCGTTATCAAAACTGTGTGGTCTGTTACCGCAACTGTTTTTGCGGTATTTATACATTCTTTCATGGAATTGGAAACATATATAATATCAGAAAAATTATATTTTGCATACAGCCCTTTCCTTTCAAACAGCTCTTTTGCATTGAGCTCTATGTCCCTTAAATCCTTTTCATTCTGAAAGGCAATGGAATATCCCATTATTTCGTCCATAAGCATAATCGGTGTTTTCTCAACAAAATATTGGATACCATTTAATACAATCCCGTTTTTCGGCATTGTTTCTTCCTGAATCGTTGAGAATGTCCGGCTATCCGCAATGTTCGAAAAAGGAAGCATTTTACTGTCATTTTTTATATCAAATAACGCCTTTGCCTTGCTGTTTGAAAAAAGCACGAGATATTTCTCATTGGTAACAATTAAAGCAGTGGGCGAATCGTTTATAACGCTGTTAAAAACATGATCTTTTACGAAATTATTTAAATAATTATTGTAAAAGTAAATATCAGGTACAGCCAACGAACGTATATGCCTAACAAGATTCCTGTTTGTTAATTCGAAATTCAAATCCAGTCTGCTCATAAGCTGTATAAGTGTATCAAAGCTTATTTCTCTGTATCCGATATTTATAATGTTTTGTATATGCTTTGGTACCAGCTGCACTTCGTTTGGAGTTATGCAGTAATTATATTCTCTGTATATGGGGTTATCCGGATCATTAGGATCAAATGGAATCAGGTTGATTTGATTCATTCCCAGCTCATAAAGTGTACATAGTGTTTCTATCGCTGTTTCATATGAATCATTGACAATCAGCACATTTGTATCCTTAGGAATCTGCAAAATTTCATGAAGCTGCTGCTTCTTTATACTCCTGTACATATTCACTATGTTGTTGTAATTTGTAATTCTGTTTTTCAGAGAATAAAGCATTGTGTCATTGGTAGTTATATAAGCATCCGCATCAATTTTAAAAGTTGGGTCAAGCTCGGATAAATAGTAATTTTCAACAACTATATAATTCTCAAAAATTTCTTCCAGTTTATTTTTTAAATACTTAATTACTCCCTGGTTATTATTATTATAATAAATTACAGCAACTTTTTTCATAATCGGCTCCGTCATATAAATTTGAGATTAAATATAATCCTATTTAATAGGATTATATCAAAAATAATTTTATAATGCAACTATAAATAATTTAGAAATAAATTAGGATTTAATAGGTTAAACCCTATTAAATCCCTTTTGTTTTATGAACCTATCCAAAAATATTTTAAAAAGTTATTTTTAATTATTCCGTTCTCTGGAAAACCCTGGTATAACATCTTACTCCCCATGCCTTTCCATTTCTGATTAAGAATCGCATGGTAGTGCGTTGCTCTTCCGGTTTTCCCACTGTCCTGGCGCTGAAAAGAGTTTCTTCGCAATGATATAAGACTAAATCTTCATCATAATATTTAGCAAACAGATTACCTTCTTCATCAGCAGTTACAATACAATAGGCCGGAGACGCTTCTCTGCTGATATAAGTGCCTGTTACCGCTTCAGGCATACTGAATTTTCCACCTGAAGGAATTGCAAAGCTATGAGATTTATCAAGAGGCAGACCAAGAATTAAGTTGTAGCATGCCCAAATAAACGGCTCTACCGAAGCATCTCCCTGGTTGCAGAGTGCAGTCATCGACCAGCCTCCCATTATTAGTCCTCCGTAGGTTGAAACTCCGTGAAGTCCTCCGGAATGCTCACATATCACTTTATCATTTATCGTGCGTTTATTTAATCCAAAGCAATAAAAAGGATAACGTGTTTCAGGAAATTCGTGTCCGATAAGTATTTCTACTGCTTTTGGATCAATTACCTGCTTTTCTTCAAATTTGCCATACTGAGAAAGCATCTGATAATATTTTGTAATATCCCTGGCAGTCGATTTAACGCAGGCACAGCCACGATATGGCGGAAGGACAGACCACCTCTGATCTGAATAAAGATTTCCGTCATCATCCAAATCGAACAAATCCGTTATATCGCCGTTTGCAATGGCAATGGCTTCCTTCCCATCCAGGTCAAGTACTGTACGTGTCATGCCCAGGGGTTCAAAAATCCTTTCCTTTAAAAACTGCTCCAGCGGTATCCCTGCAGCCTGGTCAACAACATAGGAAAGAATGGCATAAGCATCGTTTGAATAGCTCATGCATTCTCCGGGAGCGCCTAACGGCTCATATTCCCCGCTGTTTGCAATATAATCAATGATATCTTCAATTGTGTCCATTTTATTAGGTGCGCTTTCTATCAGCTTTTTGGCTTCTTCGCTAACCCTTCCCGGAGTATTCATCACAATTGACCATTCCAGCGGAGGAATGGGAGGAATGCCGGCGGTATGCATTGCTAAGTGCCTTAGTGTTACGCTTTCCTTCGGCGTTCCCGGAATAGAAAATTGCGGAAAATATTTTGTCACCGGATCTGAAAAACTCAGCTTTCCTTCGGTTTCTAAGATTGCACACGCAAGTGATGTCAAAGACTTGCTCATGGATGCAATGCCGTAAACAGTATCTATTCCGGCAGATTTTGTCTTTCCTGAATCACAGTAGCCATAGCCCTTTTCAAATATAATACCTTCCGGTCCTCTTATACACACTGTAAGGCTGGGATATTTTTTTTCATCAAATAGTTTCTTTAAATAATTATCAAGTTTATCTGTATCATACATATTGTACCTCCCACATAGTTTTTAACATTATGGAAATACTACAACAAAGAAATCAGCATGTCAATAATTTTATTAGTTCAAAAAAATCAAAAACCTGGCATAAATATTGCATGTAATATTGTGATATATTGATGCCGTTTTTAATTACTCCAATATTTATTTTGAGGATGGTGGCATCAATTTACTTGAAAACATTTTCGCATTAACTC
>DHUT01000008.1 GCA_002409285.1 Firmicutes bacterium UBA5227
CATACCGCCTTCTCCGTCAACTATGGTTGTATGGTTAATTTTTATAAATGCTTCTCCTCCCTGGTTGAACCATTTAACAAGCTTTCTCTGGGCATCTGCATTTATATTAATTAAATCCAAATCAAATGCCTCATCACCAATTATGATTGTATTCACAGGTAAATCACTGACAGCTCCTCTTACGGTAACTCTTCCTTCTGCCGTTTCATATATCTCGGTACCATCCTCTGCAACATATACTGCCTCTATTGCAAGATTTGATGCCGTAAATCCTTCAGGAGCCGTCCATACAGCAGTATAATATCCGGGTGAATCTTCAGTCATTGGAGTTCCGTAGCTGCTTCCTTGCATTCCCAGAGGAAGCAATATTCTGTAATATGCCAAGCCTCCTGCTGGAGCATTGAAACTTATGGTTAAATCTCCTCCCGGTTCAAGTTCAACATCACTTGAAGGCTCAAAATTTGTTATAGCCGGATCCTGTGGTTCTTCGCCGGAATTTAACTCAACAGTCACTGTCTTAGCTGTGCTGTGACCCGCACCGTCTCTCAAAGTGAACAGGAAAGTATTCTCCCCTTCCTTGAGGTTAACTGTATAGTTCATTACTTCGTCTGCAGGTTTTTGAATAACAAGCTGATCTTCGTAAACAAATATCTGGCTGTCACTTAGGAACAGCTCCAGATATCCAAGATTATCTCTCATTAAAATCTCAAGCTCTGCCGTTTTTGATTCTTTATTTATATTCAATACATTTACGTTTAATTCAGGGGCAGTTGTATCAACGTAAAATCTTCTGACAAGATTACTTCCTGCTCCGGTTGAAGAAATTGCCTCTATCCTTGCTTCCTGGTATCCATCAGCAATATTCAGGATTTTTGTAAACTTAAACGCAGGTCCTGAATAAATAAGTTTACCCGGGTCATCAGGGCTATACAAATCAACATGGTCAAGATACTCAATATCTGCTTCAATATTATTTACAAGTACTTTGTCAAGCATTGGGAAGTTTGCAATATATCCTTCAAACAGTACTTCGTTGGAATCATAAATTTCAAGCAATCCGGGTTCTATAATGTATATATACGGATATGCACTTTCTGCATTAAACTTAATTTCACCGGAAGCCATATTATATATTTTATCCACAGATGTTATAACAACATTATATTCACCTGTTCCCTCCACATATGGGCTCATATCAAGCTCGTATGAATTCTTTCCTGTTTCTCCTTCGACAACTTCCTCTATTTCCTCTCCATTTATACTGAACATAAATCCCAATATTCCTGCACCCTTATCTTCTGAATTCCAGGTCAGTTTATTTGTGCCTGGGTTATATGCCAGATTGCTTATTTCAGGTCCAACTGTATCTATGGTTACAGGAATTCTCTTTGACTGCACTGTTGCTCCGTCATAGTGAATATCAGCAGCTATTTCATAGAAGTAATCACCGTCAGGTACAACTGTGCCGTTTATTTTACCATCCCACCTTGCTTTGGTAATCATTGATACAGGATTGTTGCTTCCTCTGTTGAAATAATTCTTTTCTCTGTACTTCTGCAGCAAAATGGTTCTAAGATTATTTCCTTCACTATCTAATATGTTATATTTTACTGATTCTGCATTTCTCATGAATGACAGATATGGAACTATATTTCCTGTTCCAAGTTCATTTCCCGCAGGTGTTCCGGGGTTCATGAATATATGTGGTTCAGTATAGTAATATCCTTCTCCGGAAGCATCCCAGTAGGTCATGCCCGACAGCTCGAAGTAAGAGCTGCCTTCGGGATCAATAAACATCATGCCATCAAGTATTGCAGGCTCATCCCAGCCACCGTAGAATCCTACATAGGGCACTGAAATATCCGGATTTTCATCATCAGTGTCTGTCAGAACAACAAAGCCTTCCACAAACATGTTCCTGTAAATTGTATCATCCGTACCTATATCCACAGTTACCTCAAATGTGGTTTCACCATTTGCCGGAACAGTTATTGAATCCGGTTTATCTATTTCCGCATCATAAATATAATCCGATGACAGAAGGTTAAGACCTAATGGATGGATATAATCCGTTAAAACCTTAACATCAACGTTGTATTCTTCATCTGCGGCAGAATCATTGATAGCCTTGAATCTCATTGTAAGTTGTGTGTTTTCAAAGTCTTTTAATTCCACCTTTGCTTCATTTGTCCTAACATCCACAACTCTTACGGGTGTGGTAACAGCACCGTAAAGGTTCATTATCCCTGCTCCCTGCCTTCTTGGTGAATACTCGGTTTCATATTCATCATTTACCGGTATGGCTGTATTCATCATCAGCACCTTGGCAAGTCTTGTCTGTTCTGATAAACTCATATTCTGATAGGCTTCATTTTCCCGGATATACTCCTTAACAAGAGCTGCTCCGCCGGACACATGAGGGGCTGCCATTGAAGTTCCGCTCATAGTTCCGTATTTGTTATCATTCAAGGTTGAATATATCTGCGCACCCGGGGCAGTTATTTCTGGCTTCAGCTCTAATGAAGGAGTTACTCCCCATGATGTGAAATCTGCCATCAACCATGCATTGGGATTAGGTACTGTAACAAGTTCGTCGCTGAACAGCACTTCCTTGTTTTCCAGTCCCATTAGTTCCATACCACCTGTATATCCTATAAATACGGCAGGAATTGTCTGTACATCAGGTGTAGCCATATTTACCAGAGATTCTCCTCCAGCTTCATGATTGCGAACTATCACACCTGTTGCTCCGGCAGCCTGTGCATTTGCTATTTTGTCAACAAAGTTTGATGTAAGACCCCCGCGAACTACAAGGGCTACCTTACCTGCTACTTCTGTAAGCTCTGACGGATGTCCGGAACCGCCGTCCACAAATTCCTGAGATCCTGAAAATACTTCTGTTGGATTTATATTTCCTGCTATTGCCATTGCAATTTTATGTTCTTCACCGTCCTTAGTGTATACGAGGGCATTTGATTTCTGATGAGTATTTTCAATTGCCGCTACCTGTACTGTATCTTTGTTAAGTCCAGGGGACCCTACAACTCCTATATCCGGATTTTCTTTCAGTGGATAACCTGAGTTTGTATCTGTCCATCCATATGTCATGGAACCGGAATTTCCCGCTGAAACCGAGCATACTACACCGTTGTTAACAGCATTGGTAATGCAAACATCCTCTGCAGAATCCGGAATGTAGAAAGCCGACGATGAGCCAAGACTCATATTAAGAACGTCTGCTCCCAGTTTTATTGATTCATCTATTGCCACCATATATATATCGCTGAAAGTAGTTGCGTAAATTGGGTCATTAGAGAATACCTTCATTGCCAGCAACTGGCATTCCGGAGCTACTCCTTTGATTCCTCCATTATCTTCATCACCATTTGCACCCACAGTGCCTGCCACATGCATACCATGCATTGATGCACCGGGACCCAAATCAAGTATTTCGTTATTTAAGTCATAGTAATTGTATCCATAAGGAACCTTTTCAGTGTAATACCTGCCAAGAAGATCCTTTCCCTCCAGTGTTTCTCTGATTATTTTGGGAGTTGTCTCATCACCTAAAACCATATCCCTATGTGATGGGTCTATACCTGTGTCTATAATTGCAACTACAGTACCTTCTCCCTTATAGCCGATATTCCATGTGGGCAGCGTGCCTATCATGTCCTTGGATGTATCCATGTCAGGTTCAATCTCAGGCTTATTGTATTCATTTGCAATATATACCTTATTTACCTGAGGAATATCTTCAATAACCTTAATATCCTTAAATTGAGCCATTCCACTAAATCCGTTAAATGCCGTATTGAAGCTGTTTATAAATTTCATACCGGAAACGGATTCAATTTGCCTCTTTACCTGCACCTGTTCCTCATTAATTCTTCTTTCGATTTCTTTAATTGAGGACTCTGACATCTGCTCATATCTTAGATTTCTTTCCGTAGCCCGGACTACTGACGGCTCAGACTTTAATTCCACAATAATTCTGACCTCATCTTCATCCTCATAGAATTCTTCCGGTTCAACTTTCAGCTTAACCCTGTCGGTTTCCTCCTCCGGGTTAAATTTTTCTATTGCTTCTGTCAGGACATTTGTCTTAGTCCCCAAGGCTGAACTTACATCTTCCGCAAATGCAAACCCCGGTATTACCATGGTCAGCACAAGCAAAAATGCTAAAATCCTATTCATTTTCTTCATGTGACTTCCTCCTTATATTATTTATCGTTTATTAAAAACGACTGATAGGACAATTTAATTATGGTATCAGTGGATTTTCCAGTACCACATCCGTAAATGTATAAATCAGATTATTTTCGTCATCATAAATTCTGATATAAACTATGTCTGTTATTGTTCTTGGATTGAAAAAGATTGCTTCCTCTGTCCATGTTCCCAAATCATATATTGAGGTATTTCCTTCTTCTCCGCCGCTTAGCCAGTAGACAACATCATACCTGGCGGCACCGGGCAAATTTGTCACAACTGCCCTAAGCTTGATTAATGCCGGGAAGAAATTGGGAGAAGAATTTTCAACCTCTACGAATACTTCCGGTTCTTCCACAGGGCTTTCCTTCAATACCAGTTCATTCATGCATGTACTCAGACGTATTAATGCCGCATCTACTTCGCCCTGAGCAGCAGCTTCATCCTCATTTACATATATAGCCGCAAATAAGGCATCCTCAAATGGTATCCAGGATTCTTCAGTATAATCATTTTCATTTTTTCCCAAGGCTTCGGCTATTACTGCCGCCAATAGTGTTTTATCAACCTCAGGATCTTCCGGGTCTACTGGTTCTTCCATTAATATATTTACTCTTCCATCTGCAAATTCACGAATTTCCTCTCCGTTACGATTTGTGAAATTAACCTCAACATCCAACTCGGTAGCATTTATATCTTCTGCTACCACCCACTGACCGGAATAAAATCCTGGTTCTGTTTCATCCATTATCATTTTGTAAGTATAAGTATCCTTGTCAACTTTGTTTAAACCGGCATTTATACTGGGTAAAAGCAATCTGAAATAAGCTGTTCCTCCCTCAGGTGCATTAAAGCTTACCTCTAATATTTCTCCGGCATAAAGAGTGATATCTTCATTGGGGAAGATGTTTGCAATAAATGGTTCAGTTGGTTCGGTCGGTTCGGTCGGTTCGGTTGGTTCAGTTGGCTCGGTTGGGTCTTCTTTTTTTTCCAAGCCTTCAATTGCAGCTTCTAAATTATCAATTGCATCATCCACATCATCTTGAGTTACTTCTAAATCATATAATATTTTTTCCGCTTTTTTCAAAGAAGCATTAAAGTTATCCCATGTTTCTGCTGTGTAGTCTTCCGGATCAAGCATTACTGTCATTTTTATCATAAGTCTTAATAATGACTTATCTGCTGAAATTACCGGTTCCGGTATGTCCTCTTCCCTTTCTTTTAGATTGCTCATCCAAAGAACTAATTTTTCCCCTGCATAGTCAACCTCATCCTGAGTAGCATCTGGGGTATATCTTACTTCCAATGCTTTTTCCAGAGCCTCAAAAAATTGTTCCCATGTATGTGGAGTATAGTCTTTCCTGTTTTTATCATTTGCCATGGCTATTATATTTATTAATTCTGATTTGTCTGCTTTCAAAGGTTGAGGGTCAGGGTTCTCTTTTCCTGCCTTAATTAGTTTGCTTATTTTGTCCTTCAAATTGGTTAAAGCACGATCAACTTCGCTTTGTGTGGCATAATAATCTCCATTTACATCCGTTGCTATGTCCAGTGCAAAAATAAGGTTAATCCAGGAATCTTCCGTATAACTTGACTCAATCTTTCTTTTCGCTTCGGCTATGGCGCTTGCAAGCTTTACTTTACTTACTGATTCATCTTCTTTAATCTTTATGGTAAAGGTTGTAGTTTTTCCACCGAAATTTATTGTCAATACCTGACGTTCTGACGATTTTTTGCTGTTAAACCCTGTTATGTTAGATTCTTTTATATTCTCTGTTTTTTTGCTTCCGTTAGTGTATGTTCCTTCTACAGTCAAGCCGGTAATATTTAATTTATCCCCTACAACATAAGTTAGTTTTGTAGGCAATGATTTTATAGAGATTTTCTCCAGCGCTGCTGTTGAATTCATAGAATCAAGTTTTCCGGCCAGTAATTTATAATAGGTATTTGCTTCTATTGTTGAATTGTTAACCTTTATTTGATTTGAAGATTTAATTAATTTAATTGTTCCATTTGAATTTATGAAAACATCTCCGCCTGTTACATTAAGGTTGTCTACTGATGTGTTATTTTCTGCTGAAAGTTCTACCTTTCCATTTAACTCTGCTTTTTTAACTGCGGTGTTTCCAGTAAGCAACAGCTTCACCTGATTTGAAGCTTTTATTTCTCCTGTTGTAGTATTTTCAAGGATTACCCTTACCTGACTCTGTTTTTTGTTTATGGAAATATTATTAAGACTTGAATTTTTGACAGTTATGGAATTGGGACCTCCACCATTTATGAATATTTTTCCTTTAACAGTAACATTATCAAGAGTCGCACTTCCTTCACCTATACCTTCTGTTAAATATAGATTGCCTCCAACAACCATGTCTTTCAATGTTACATTCATTGCATTTACCACAAGATTAGTATCAAAATTTTTGTTTAAGATTCCCGGAGAATTGACTATTTCTCCTGAAATACCGCTTAAAATCTTAACCACTTCAGCTCTCGTAATCTCAGCGTTTGCTCTGAAGGTTCCATCAGGGTATCCGTTTATATATCCCTTTTTCTTAAGACCTCCGATAGTACCCTTAAGATCTTCATTAACATCCTGAATATCAGTAAATTTTGCTGCTTCAGGCTTGTCCCCTTCTACTCCGTAAATAATGCCAATTATGCGCGCGGCTTCTCCTCTGGTAATGTTTTCATCAGCTTTTAGTAAAACACCCGGCGTTATATAATTAGCGCTGACTCCTTTTCGAATCTCATCATAATACCAGTCCGAAGAACTCACATCATCAAAATTAATATCAGATTTCTGAGTAAAACCCATTATTCCATTGACAACTTTATAGAATTCAGATTTGCTCATATTGTTTCCGGGTCTGAAATCCCCATTAGGATAACCTGAAATAACACCCTTATCTTTCATATAGTTTATTTCGTCCTTTGCCCAATTATGCTCATAATCGCATTCTTGACCTAATGCAATCAAATTTCCGTACATTAGGATGAATAAAATAATAACCCACGTTAATAGCTTTTTCATACAATCCTCCTCAAATAATAATTTAGCTTGTTCCTACATAAGCATAATAATACTTTATTTAAAATAATGTCCAGAAGCAAGTTGCGACATTTTTCAACATGTTTAAATCATTATCAACACTTTAAAAACAGAGGTTTTCATGTATATTCCACGAAGCTATTAATGAATCGAACAATGTAAAATAAATCAAGTAATTGTTTTTTTATAAATAAGTTAGTCGATTTTTAGGGAAATATATTTCAATAAAACTTTAGATGTTCTGTTATTTTTTCAACTAATATTTTTTATCAAAATAGTATGTTTATTCTTACTAAGTAAGAATAAACTGTGTTCTTGCATATTTCTTATTTTGTTTTATAATTAATTTATCGGACTTATACAAATACAAAATATTTTTAAATAAAAAGTGTACTATGAAAGGATTATGCTATGCTGAATCTGAACGACTTTATGAATAATGGAATTAAAAATATTGCAAATACTGCCAGCCGGTTCTACCTGGGTAATCGTAAGGGACAGTTATTTATGCTTAACATGATGTCTGCTTTGCGCACAAGCGCTAAGATAAGAGAAAAATATGAACAAAACGAAACACATATTCCGCCTTTTCTTATTGCAAGCATTGCGTCAAGCTGCAATCTGCATTGTTCAGGCTGCTATGCCAGAGCTAACGGCGGATGCAGCAACGGGGAAACACCGGAAGAAATGACTCTTGCGGATTGGCAGCGAATTTTTAATGAAGCATCTGAAATAGGAATATCATTTATTTTACTTGCCGGCGGTGAACCTCTGCTTCAACGAGACATTATAAAGCTTGCATCGCAGTATGATAAAATTATTTTCCCTATATTCACTAACGGTACCATGATAGATGATGATTACCTGACGCTTTTTAATAATCACAGAAACTTAATTCCTGTTTTGAGCATTGAAGGTGACGAAAATCAAACTGATGAACGTCGGGGTCACGGGATTTCAAAAATAATAAGAGATACCGCACAAGCCTTTAAAAATAAAGGTATTTTATACGGTACCTCAATCACTGTGACAAATGTAAACAAAGAAGCTGTCACAGATAAAGAGTTTGTACAGAATTTACGGAACTTCGGCTGCGGTCTGATATTTTATGTAGAGTATGTGCCAGCAGAAAAAAATACTGAACATTTGATTTTGAGCAGCCAAGACTTGCATGAGCTGCAAAACAGAATTGATTTGCTGCGAAAGGATAGGCAAAACAAAGGGATGATTTTACTTTCATTCCCAGGCGACGAGGAAAAAATGGGCGGCTGTCTGGCAGCCGGGCGCGGTTTTTTTCACGTCAATGCCAATGGAGGAGCTGAACCATGCCCTTTTTCACCATATTCAGAAATAAGCTTAAAAAAACAATCTATTACAGAAGTTTTACAATCACCTTTTTTTGAAAAGGTGCGTAAAATTAGTGCGTCAGAAGCCATGAGCCACAATGGGGGATGCACATTATTTCAATATGAAAGCCAAGTCAAAAAGGCGTTAATATGAAAAATGTCTGTTTCCTGCAAAGGATTTGCACGTAAGCTATTGTTCATAAGTACATTAATATTTCCACTCTTTCATCGTACTATTGTGCCTTGCGTATTGC
Source organism: Firmicutes bacterium UBA5227 (assembly GCA_002409285.1). Lineage (GTDB taxonomy): Bacteria > Bacillota > Clostridia > Tissierellales > Sedimentibacteraceae > Sedimentibacter. Next base: position 8,865 of record DHUT01000008.1, read on the forward strand.
TCCTTTTTCACATTTGTTGCCCCAGGAATCAATCAACTCGTTATCTTTATATACACGCAGAATTTCAGAGTTGTTTGAACATTTCACGCACTCAACACCTATTGTGGTAAAATCAACATTTGCAATATCAAAAAGAATTCTTTTTTTGCCTTTGATTTCTTTGCCAGTATTGCAACTCCTATGGCACCTGTCAAGTGACCATTTGGATCCACTATTACAGGATGGAATCCTCAAAGGCTTTTTAACATCTCATATCTTCATATAATATAAGCCCCCTGAGATATTTTAATTTAATGCTCCATATATTCTTCTAATTTAATCAGTTGAGTAATAAAATCCTCCGGAAAATTAAATCTTTCATTATTGAACATGAGATCAATCAAACTATCATCAAATTCATCATTTTCTTTATATTGACTGATTTTTCTGTTGATGTTTTCCATTTTTTCATCTAACTGCGAAACCGAATCCGCTGCTTCTTTAAGCTCCTGAATTAATTCAGCAGGAACATCTTTATCATATTTGTAGTATATTTTATGCTCCAGGCTTGCCCAAAAATCCATGGCAATTGTCCTGATTTGAATTTCTACATACACATCTTCCACTCTGTCGGACATAAAAATAGGAATTTGCAATATTAAATGCAGGCTCTCATATCCGTTGGGTTTTGGATTCTTAATATAATCCTTGCACTCAATTACCGTTATGTCTTTTTGATTTTGCAGCATCTCGCTTATCTGATAAATATCAGATATAAAGGAACAGGTAATGCGAATACCTGCAATATCCCGTACATTTTCCCTTATTGAAGGCAGCGACATCTCATAGCCTTTTCTATAAACCTTTTTCATAATGCTTTCGGGTGTCTTTATACGAGATTTCACGTGTTCAATGGGATTATAATCATGAATATGCTGAAATTCCTGCATCAGAATACTAATTTTTGTATTCATCTCATCCAATGCAAATTTGTAAGACATCATAAATCTAGTAAGTTCTGTTTTAATTTGTTTTATGTCTGTAGTTTGTTTAGTTTCCATGTACTACTCCTTTTATCGTAATATTAATATTTACGCAACAAATTATTTCTTATAAATGGAATTATATTATATACTTATTATCTTAATTTTACCATAATTACATATAAAAAAACAGAAAAACACCAAATGAAATCAAATTAATTGATTAATTGGTATTTTTCCGACCTTTCGTTACTATTTACACTATTTACAGTCAAAAATCTTCTGATTGAAATATTATGATCCTACCTTCACACTGTCATTTTAATATATTATCAAATCATATAATCTATATAACATTACTGCAGTTTCTGCTCGTGTAGCATTTGCTTTTGGGTTGAATCTGCCATCGGAGCCTTTTATTACTTCGTTGTAAGCTGTAAGCCCTGCTCCTTGTTCAGCCCAGGCTGATATGGAATCCACATCGCTGAATTTCATTAAGACAGACTTATCCTGTGTCTTGTACAAATTCTTATCCAGTATCGCTCCTATTATCTTGGACATTTCTTCTCTGGTTATATAACCGTCAGGATCAAAGCTGACTGGAGATTTCCCGTTTATCAAGTCGTTTCTATATACGGCACCTACGGATTTAAAATACCACTTATCCGTATTTACATCCTTAAATGGTAAATTGATGTCTAAATCATCATTATATTTCATCATCCTGGATATTAGTGCGGAAAACTCAGCTCTTGTAATGTTGGAAGCAGGAACAAATTCTTCTGATGTTCTGCCTCCGATTATTCCTTTTGCCGCCATACTGTTTACCGCCTCATCTGCCCATTCATAATTTGATAGATCTTTGAATTCTGCTTTGTTTGTTTCCACTTTGAATTCACCTGATTTATGGGTTATAAACTTCATGCACTTAGTTTCAGAATCATATACTCCGCCTATTAATTCCTTTGTTTTATCTTCATTTGCCAGAACCAAGGTTAAATCATTTTTGTCATTCCCGTTAATATCATAAGGAATTATAATTTTAATAGGATTAATTAAATTCCTTAATTCCCTGCCTTCTTGTTCAAATACTATCCATACTGAGCTGCTGCGTTTTTGTAATTTTATCTTCGTATCTGCTTTTACATCTCTTCCCATGAAATTAGGAGATATTTCAAATGACGATTTTTCTGAGAATATTGTTATAGTGTCTATTTCTTTGCTGATTGCTTTTTCCAACAACAGTTTTGTTAATATTATTTCATTAAACCCATCCTTTTCTTCTACCATCTTAATTCTGATGTTCTTTCCAATATTTCTATTTGGGCTTTCATTGATTTTTGATGATTTGTATTCAACTTTAACAGAAATCTCCAATATTTCGTCAATTATTTTATTCAATGTAGTCTTATTTTCTATTTTGTAAGATGAGCTCAAAGCTATTCCCATATTTTCTCCGACTATTTCACTCAATTCTTTTATTAAATCTTCATCGGATTTCTCATCTATCATATTATTTAATACTTTTGCAACACTTATGGCACTATTGCATATTTTAATTGCTAATTCTTCAGTTTTAATCAGGTTTAAGGCATTTAAAAGAACTTCAGATACCTTGTAGCTCTCTTTAAATATGCTCTTTATCTCCCCGGATTTTAAGCCGGCTATTGTGTCTTCATAACACCCTATCATATTATCCAGAGCTTTAATTATTTCTTTCTCCGAAGAATTTTTATTATTTATCACCTTTAAAGCTTCATCTATAGCTTTGCCTAATTCATCAGAATCACCGGAAACCATTGGCGCTCCTATGTCCGCTCCCAGATCTTCTGTATATAACCATTTAATGCTGTCGCCATCTTTTAATCTTACTGAGCGCGCACCAACATCTGGGAACTTCCCATTAACGGAAAACATCCATCCGCTGCCTTTACCCTTATCAAATTCACTCTGATTGTCAATACTTGCTATATAGCCTTTACGATTTTCATATTTAATGCCGTGAGCATCAAGTCTCCTTGTAGTCAGGCTTAGAGCACTTTCATTCTTATTTATTACAACATCACTTTCGTTTAAAATAACTCCCTTATATCCCTTTATATATAAATCAACCTTCTCGTCCTTTGGCTCAGGGTCGGGCGTATCTGACTTTTCCATAATTATTTTCTTAGCTGCTATGCTGCCATCTATATTTACTTGGCAATCATAGGTTTTATCCGGCTCTAAAATAACTCCAAACTCTATTTTCCCCAGATCATTTGTAATGCCCTGATCCACATAGTAATACCTGTATTCGTATTCGTCTTGTATTGTTATGCTTACAGGTCGATTTCTTACGCCTTTAATACTGATTAACGCCTCACTGCCATTTTGAGTGTAATCTATTAAAATATTTGATTCTGCCATGACCGTTGAAGGTATAAGCATAAATAGAATTAGCACCATAGATATTATGCGCTGTATGTTTTTTCTCATATATTTACTTCACTCCTTATATTATACTGTAAGGCTCCCCGGCATTACCCGGAGAACCCATTGTTGTTAATTAGCTACTTTTATCTCTTTTGCTTCCCGCATCATAATGTTCTGGGATTTCATGTCATCCCATACAAACGCCTTTATATAGTAGTTACCTGATTCGGGAACTAAGAAACCTGCAGACATTTCCAATTCTTCCTTACTGATTAATTCTTTTTTAACCATAGAATAGTTTATTAACTTATTGGTTTTGTTTTCATATAAAGCTACTATCAATGTAGCTGATTTTGAGGAATCAGTCAGATTGATAATTTTTACTCCTGCATCTGCCTGTTTGCCATTTTTAGCTGCCGAGTCTCCTGTATATTCAATTTCAAATTCTTTTTCATATATTATTATCTCAATACTATCTCTTATATCCTTTCCCTTAACCTTTGCACTTATAGTTGCTTTACCGGGTTTTTTGGCTTTTACATTTCCTTCAGCATCTACTTCTGCAATTGCACTATCTGAGCTTGACCACTCAATTTCTTTAACAGGTACTATTTGATCATTTTTATCATATCCTGTCACAAGTAATTTTATGGTTTCTCCCTCTGTTATTTTAGCTGCATCAGTCTTGTTTATCTTTATGCTGACCGGTTCATTAGCATTAAACTTCATTTCATTGAACATTGATTTACCTCTATACACATCTGCCAATGCTATAAATCCCTGTTCTGTTACGCTATCTATTTCCGGTTCAGGGCTCCATTCTGATTCCTTTTCAAAGTGTCCGTCCTTGTAATAGTTCATCAGCGAATCCACTATGGTCTTTCCGCCCTTAATCCATTTTTCTGATAAGGGGTTTTCTCCTGCTGCCATCAAGCCCTGAAGAACTGCTGATGCTGAATATGGATTTTCTGAACCCCACACTATAAATCCGCCTGTGCCTGCATCCTGTTCTCCCTTTAGGTAGTTCAGTCCTTTGTTTATTGCAGTTTGAACTTTTGTCTGGTCTTTATATTTTGCCAGTGCTGTCAGTACCATTCCTGTTTCATCTACTCCGCCAAAACTGCCTGTGCTGTCTTGATAACCAATAAGAGCATCTACTGCCTTATCTCTATTATATTCAGCTCCTGCCATATCCAATGCAAGCATGCCGAAGGCAACAGTTGTAGGATAATCATCATATTGTCCGATAATGAATTTACCATCCTCATTTTGTGCACTTGCCAGAGCTTGTACATAGTCTTTGTTCTTATAATCGTATGGATTTTCTCCTGCCGCAATTAATCCCAATATGTTCCCCACATGCTCTGATGCGGATTCCGGATTTTCATTGGTTTTAAATTTATAACCAATCTCCGTTAAATCCTTCTCCAAATTATCACTTGTAAAATTATAACCAAGTGCGGCTCTGAAGGTAAATTCATCTTCCTTAGAGTAATGATTTCTTAAGGCTTTTATTGCTTCTTCTAATGTACTATCTGTTTCGTCTGCCTCTGTTACTCTTATTTTTACAGTGTCTTTTATATTTTTGTCATCCACAAGAGCCGCAGTTATACTTACTTCTCCTGCTTTATGCGCTATTAACTTGCCGTCTTTTATAGTAGCTATTTCTGCATCGGAGCTTAACCACATTACTTCTTTATCTGTTACTATGGTAGTTCCTTTGCGGACTTCCGCTGCAAGTGGTAATTCTTCCCCTGCTTTTACGGATGTGCCGGATATTATCTTTACAGTCAGCTTTTCTTCCGGTTCTCCGCCTGTCAGTTCTTCCCATTGCGGGTTATTGCCCTTTTTCCAATCATATATACAGAACCAGATAATTTTATCTCCTTCTTTTAGTTTTACCTGATCTGCCCCTACATCCGGGATTTCACCATTGACATTAAACATCCAGCCGCCTTTTTCAGGTCCTGTTATGTCATATATGGAAGTTACCCACCCATTTGAATCAACATATTCGCCTGTAGTAGCCTGTAACGCTCCAAAAGCTGTCAGACCACCACTGTGATTTTCTTTGTTTATGGTTACTTTTTTAGGAGCAGATTTAATTTCATACTCATCATTTTCATCTATTACTATTATGGCTGTACTTACTTCCAATGTATTTATTTCTTCCACAACGGTTATTTTGAAAGTATCCTTTATTTCTGTGCCTTTAACCTTAGCCGTTATTGTGGCTGTGCCTGTACCTTTGCCTACTATAGTTCCTTCTTTTACGGCAGCAATATTATTATTCGAACTTGTCCATATTAATTCTTGTCCGGCCAATACCTTTCCGTCTTTATCAAATACTTTTGCTGTTAATGGTAAAGATTGCCCTGCTTCTATTTTCTCTATATCCGGTTTGGCTATTTCTACTTTAGCAGGTACTGCGTCCGGGTCTGCATTTAATCTCAACAATTCGAACATGGATTTCTGGTTCTTTAAATCCGTCAATGCACCAAATGCAGTATATGTTGCTTCATAGTAAGTATACTCATCTTCTACGCCTTTCCCATAACCGCTATTTTTCATGTTGCCCTTTATGGTTTTGCTCTTCACGATAGCATTTAGCATAGTTGAATCATTCTTTATCCATTTTTCATCTTCCAATGGATCTATTCCATTTGCTATTAAACCTTGTATAACTCTTCCGGTCGCTGTAGGGCTGTTGGTTCCTTTTTCATAACCGGATACAATATCAAACCCACCGTCTTTATTTTGCTTAGTATTCAAGTAAACAAGTATTTCATCCACTTTAGCCTGTACTCCATCTATATCTTTATGATTCGATAGGGCTGTCAATACTATTCCTTCTGTCTTTATATCCTTGTAGGTGTGTGAACCATCTTTTTTATCGTAAATCGCCATTAATTTTGAAATTATTTTTTCTTCGTCATAATTTCCGCCTGCCATATCCAAAGCTATGACCGACCTTGCTTGTGCTTCTACAGAGTTTTTATCGCTACTTGCCTTTACAAATTCCCCTTCATTTTCTCCATCCGGCTGTTGTGATTCTTCAAGCTCTTTTACAAGATTTCTTATATTAACCTTGTCCTTATACTGCCTTGGGTCTAAATCGGCTCCTATTAATGTTATTATGGATTGAGACAATTGATATGCGGATTTATTGTCTTCATCTATATAAATATGCTTTTGGATATTATCTACATCCATTCCTGCAAGTCTTGCAGCTCCCGTTGCCATCATTTCAAGCCCTGCATTTACTGTGCTTCCGCTGCTGTCTTCCGTCATATATGCTTCATAACATCGTTTCAGGAATTCTATTTCTTCCTCTAAATCTACTGGTACTACAGGTTCTGCCGGTACTTTAGGTTTTACATTCAACTTTATGCTTGCTTTTACATTGCTGTCCGTTTTAGATATTGCAGTAATAGTTACCTCTGTTATTACCTCTGCCTTTTTTGCTGCGAATTTATTAGGTGCATTAAATTCTAATATATCTTTATCTGATACTTCCCAAGTTACCTCTTCGCCGGCTAACACCTGACCGTCCTCATTTAGCACATCTGCTGTTAAACCCATTTCCGAACCCTCTTCAAGCTCAGATATGATTTTCCCGCCTACGAACCTTATTTTTATACTATGAGGCTTTGTAAGATCCAGTTCCTGTTCTTCACCTTTTTTGACTTCACCATACATGGATTTTCCATTCCTTAAATCTACCAATGCTGCAAATGCGCCTATTGTAGCCTTTGTTTCTGTTACTGCTGATGGGCTGTCTGTTGCTTTAAAGCCGGTAGATGTCTTGAATAGAAGTAACCCGTCTAACATGGTTTTGCCACTTTCTATCCATTCTTCACTTAAGGGATCATCTCCTATTGCCATTAATGCCTGAATGACCGATGCAGTACTGGATGCTCTAATTTGTGGGTCTCCGTTGTACTTAAATCCTTCTATGTTTCCATCTGTGTATTGCCTTAATTTAAAGTACTTTTTAATACCGACAATGACTTCCATAACTTCCGTCTTATCCTGATGTTTTGACAATGCTATTAGACCTAAGGAGCTTCTCTCTATATTATCTCCTTCTGCTGAATTCTTTAATTCATAATAGTATTTGGTTCCATCTTTTTTTGCTTTTTTTAAAAGAAGCTCAACTGCATTGCTTTTATTGTATAAATCTTCTGTGCTGCCAACTGAAGCCTCATACATATCCAAAGCTATTACAGACATCATTAAATCTTTATCATCAGGATCAGAATTCCCTAATTTGAAGTTTCCACTTGCCTGCTGTGAATATGTTAATTCCTCTATAAAGTTTACATTATTATAGTTGCTGGGATCTTCTCCCGCAGCTATCAACGCAATTATATTTTCCGCCAATTCTTTTGCCGATGTATAATTGTCCCTAATATACATCTTATCTTTAACATTATCGGAATTTTCTCCATTATGAATCATGGACATGGACAGCAGATAATTGTAATTATATCCTGTTTGTTCATCCAAATATTGCTTAATGTCATTTATATTTCCAATTATTATATTTTCTGTTGTTTTTGGAGTTACAGTTACATCTATAGTTCCTTTTATTTCAGGATTGGAAGTTAATGTTGCTGTTATGGTTACGGTAGTTTCTTCTGCAACCTCTCCTGCCGCAAAGGTATCTAAAAACGAAAATTTTAATACATCAGGATTTGAACTTTCAAATGTTACTTTTTCTCCGTTTGCTTCTTCACCATTGCCACATAAAACTTTTGTATTTATTATTTGATTTCCACCCGGGAATAATGGCGTTACCTGTTTCCCTCCCGGGAAGCTTAATTCAATGCTTGCCGGTTTTGTCGGATCTGCCGGTTCTTCCCCTTCTTTTGTGTATGTAAAAGTTATTGTGTTTTCCTTTTTATCTAATGTTACCGTCTGTGACTCCGGTGTTTCATATCCTTCTATTTCTATTGGTTCAAAGGTATATTCGTTATTCATTTGGTAGTAATTTTCTGATATTTTATCTATTACATTTATTAAATTATAAGTAACCTTTATATCTACATTGTAATTTAGTAAATCATATCCAGAACCTTCTACAGCTACCCATGCTGAACCTTGTTTTTCCGCCTTTTTTAGTTCTTTTCCTACTATGGTTTTGCTTGAAGCTATTTCTTTGCCTTTGCTATCTTTGTATTCAACGGTTACAGCAGCAGGATTTACTATCCCGAAAGTATTCTTGGCTGTTGCTCCTGAATCATTGTATACTTTTACAAGATATAAAATTTTTGTTGTTGTGCCGTTTCCGTTTCTTCTAAATATGGAATTGTCCCTATTAGTACTTGGCCAATTTTCTACTGTATTTGGTATTATTATTTCATCAACCTTGTTGTCTTCAAATGCATTTGCACCTATAGTTTTTAGCCCTTCATGCAATATTACGTTAGTTAATAAGTTTGTTTTAAATGCACCTTCCTGTATTTCCTCTATATTAGACGGAATTTCTATTTCTTTAAGCTGATTTTGCATAAATGCTGAATTACCTATAGATTTCAGATTCTTAGAGAATTCTATTTCAGTTAACTTGTTTCCAAAAAATGCTCTTTCTTTCACTTCCGTAATACTGTCAGGAATATTTAATTTTCCCAACAAATTTCCTTGAAATGCCCACTCACCAACTACCTCTATACTATCAGGCAATTTTAATGTTTTAATTTGAGTTTGTATTTTACTCCCACTAAGGGTTGTATAATAAAAAGCTCTATACCCTATGATTTTTACAGGTACACCGTTTATCTCTTCCGGTATCACCAAATCCACAGGCGGTTTCCCACCCTTATACCCTGTTATAGTACCTGTTTCTTCATCAAACTCAAACGGTGTTTCCTCTGTGACTTGCAGTTCAACCTTATTAGCTTCTGCTTCTTTAGTTACTTTTGAAAGGGTTTCCGAATCAACCAATTGTTCAGGATTTTCTTCCACACCTGCATCAATTTCCATTGCATTTGCAATATTATTAACCGCTAAAGAAACCGGTGACAAAATAATGCTAAGTGCTAATAACATAGATATGAATTTGAAATTAAACCTTTTTTCCATACAAAACCATCTCCTTATTTTTTTTTGTCTTCCCTTCATACAACCCAACAAAAAAAAGCCTTAACCTTACCAAGTTAAGACTTTATAGCTCAAACAATCAAAATAATAATAAATTCATATATCATTAATATTTATCTCTATATCTCTATACATCCTGCCTCAATCCTGGAAGGCTTTTACAATGCTATTTAGGCAGTTCTCCTGACTTATGATCATAGCATATCTTTCACCTTCCCAGGAATATTCCCAGTGGTATGTTAAA
>DHUT01000076.1:0-4352 GCA_002409285.1 Firmicutes bacterium UBA5227
TCAATGAACAGATGAATTCCCTCAAAATTCAAGTGAAACAAAGCCGCCGTTTCTATGTCATGCCTATTGCCGCGGAACAGCTCCGCTATCAGGCGTTCTACACTTTACCAAGAGATTTTAATTTTCTTATGGCTTCAATACTGTCAATAGTATTTCTTGCAAATCTGGTAACATATTTAGTAATGATGATATCAATATTCCCAATCTCCTCGTTTCTCTATATAGGACTTATAATATTCAACCTGAGCAACATAGGAATTATGTTGTTTATTACAATCAGTACTGACTCCTGTCTACGAATAGTATTGTGCCTGAGCATTCCACATCTCATAATATTTTTCATTCCTCTTAAGTAGCAGTGCTTCGTGCGATCCAGATTGTATCACTTTTCCGCAATCAAGAACTATAATTCTGTCTGCCATTCTGCAAGAAGAAAGCCTATGGCTGATAAAGATAGCTGTTTTCCCTAAAGTTATTTCATAGAATTTTTTAAAGATCTCATGTTCCGCTAAAGGGTCAAGCGCTGATGTAGGCTCGTCTAAAATCATAATATCCGCATCTTTATAAATGGCCCTTGCAATCGCTACCTTCTGGGCTTCACCACCAGATAAATCAACTCCTTCCTCATCAAATCCATTTAATAATGGTTGTTGTATTCCCTTATTATATGTACTTATTTTTTTACCTAGCCCCACTTTCTCAAGGCATTCTAAAACCTTATTTTCATCATAATTATTTGATGCCGCAATATTCTCTGCCACTGAGAATGCAAATAATGAAAAATCCTGAAATACAGTAGAAATATGTTTGATATATTCTGAAAACGGATAACTATTAATATCCTTGTCATTTAAAAGAATTGTCCCTTGGATAGGCTGATACAACCGACATAGTAATTTGATCAAAGTAGTCTTTCCAGATCCATTTTCTCCAACAATTGCTATTTTTTCACCCTTTGAAATAGTTAGATTTATATTTTCTAAGACCAGGTTATCACTTCCCGGATATTTAAAACTTACATTACGAAATTCAATGGTATCTGCTGTTGAAGACACCGCATCCGCCGTTTTCTGATCATCCACCAATTCAGAGTCGTCTTCCAAATCCATATATTTAAAAAAATTTAATAAATGTACATTATTATTTCTAAGATCTGTCATTATCTGTGCTATCTCTGACAAGGAATTAATTAACATTGTTACAGCAGCATAAATCATTACAATGCTTCCTGCACTGATAGCTCCCAAAATAGCCTGTTGAGAAATCAATAAATATACAACACTTCCACATAAGCAAGTGCATAGTAACTTAATTCCATCGTATTTATTGATTGCTTTCATTTCTTTGATTTGTCCATCTGCAAACTTTGAATAACATTTTTCCTGACTCTCGTTTATAATGGTTTCTTTCTGTCCAAATATTCTAGTATCCAATGCTGCATTTTCATTTGATAAATATTTTATGGTATAGAATTCACCATATCTGTTATATTTTGATCCATTTGTAAACACTTCAAAATTGGAATCAAACCTCTTACTTGTCATTTTACATGATACAACTGAACACACAATTATTAAAGAAAACAATGCCAAAATAACAGCGATAGAACTAATAAGCCTATAATGTGTACTATAATCCCATATGACAATCTCTTTAACATACCAGAAGCATAAAACGATTGCAATTAACGCTGAACACAGATTTGTAAAAACGATATCAATGTCCCAATACAAACTAGCCATACCGGCACCAGATACATTGATGCTTCCTGATACTTGTTCACGCAATTCTCTCACTTCATTACTTTCTAATGATTCATAGGGTAGTTTGTAAGATCTGTTAGTTAAATATATCTCATGAGAACTAAACAAATGGCTAAACCCAACTGCAATCTTTTTTTCCTCAATGATTTTCATTATCGTAAAGGCAAACATGATAAATGCTGCAAATATACTTAAAAAGATTAAATGATTGAATCTTTGTTTTGTTAATAGTTCATTAATAATGACCGAAGACATGATCGCTGGAATATATGAGATACAGGAAACCAGGATACCTTTTGCAAATATATGTCTCATTTGTCCATGTAAAATTTTATCAAACTCTTTTAATCCACGCCGGACAATTTTTACATCTTCTCTGAAAGTTCTTCCATTTTTTATCATTGATCTATTCCTCCATTGCGCCCTCTTTGTAGTACTTGCTTTGTATCTCAAACATCTCTGCATATTTCCCACCAAGTTGCATCAGTTCTTCATGTGTACCACACTCCAATATATTGCCATCCTCCATCATCATTATCCTATCGCAAAAACGTGTTGAAGCGAGACGATGCGAAACAAATACAGACGTTTTTCCATTCTCTGTCAGCTTATCATATTTCTGATAAATATCATTCTCAGCAAGCGGATCTAATGCTGCCGTTGGCTCATCTAATATAAGAAATGGTGCATCCTTATACAATGCTCTTGCCAGAAACAAACGTTGTTTTTGACCTCCGGATAATTCTGCTCCCTCCTCTGCAATCTCTTTTACGAGGCAAGTATTTTCTTTTTGAGGTAATGATTTAACTTTATCTTGCAGTCCGGCCAGTTGAATGCATTTCCACATTCTATCTTTATCTTTCTTCTCGCCTATGTTCAACATTATATTGTCTGCCACACTGATTGGCAGGATCTGTGAACTTTGAAATACCACAGCAAAAAGATTATAAATTTCCTTTCTTGATATCGTACTGCTATCGATTCCATTGACATATATTTTCCCTTTGCTTGGACGTAACATTCCACAAAGCAACTTAATGAAAGTTGATTTTCCTGCGCCATTAACGCCGACAATCGCAACCTTCTCCCCCTTATGAATCTTAACATTGAATCCATCTAAAACTTGGATTTCTTTCTCTTCACCGTCAACCATCGTGTGATATGAGAAAGATACACCTTTAAATTCTATCTCTATCGGAGCTTCAATATAAGATGCTGCTTTCCCCTGTTCTTCTGAGTCAGCAAGCTCCATAAACTCGTTAAAATCTTTCACAAAATTATTCGTCTCTATATAACCCGAAAATGAATCTGAAAGTTTTGTCAACCAGTTTCCTACTCCTGCAATCGCAGCAAAATAGAAGATAAAATCACCAATCGATAGACCACCTTGAATGTAAAGATAGCATAAATACATATATGTAAATCCATCTCTAAGTAATATCAGAAAAGCTGTAATAGAAAAATGATAAGCCATCAACTTTTCTGCTTTTTCTTCAACATTTCGTTTATCCGTAATCACCATTTGGCTCATCTTTTTTAATAATGCACTCATGGAAAAATTCTTATATCCTTACCTTCCTGCATTCCTCTCGTAAAGTAGGCCATATAATTGATTCTACGTGTCGCATTTGCTCGATCGTCTTTCAACGTTTGCTTTTTCTTTTCAATTCTAATGCCAACCAGAAGTTCAATCATGAAAAATAAAATCAGTATGAAAGCAACAAATATGTTAAGCTTTCCAACAATGATGCAGTAGATCACCAAACCGGAAGCCGCTTCTAAAACAGATGTGAATTTATCCAAAAATTCTACAATTCCCCAATTAGGACTGCTGATAGCCTGTCTGGCTTTTTCAAGCAACACTTTACCTTTGTTGGAGATTAGAACATTATAATCCATAGAAATCGCCTTATCTATCCATAACACAGTCATTCTTTTATACAAAAATTCTTGGGAACATATTTTTATTGCATTATGAAATCTCATATTCAAGATTGATGTTATCGTAAATATTAAACCTAAGATTAATATTTTTATGAATAAACTTTGCAAGTCATCCTTCTGTTCCACTGCGTCAAGTACTACCTTAGGCATGATAATCAGGACTAATGACAAAGAGACCTGCATGATAGATGTGATAAAAGGCAATATCACACTGTACCGTTTGAAATTAAATAATTCGTGAACAAGAAACTTTGTTCCTCTTTTTCCAACACCTTCTTTTTCCACTATAGATATATCATCATATGACCGCATCAAAAAATAGCAATCACATATTCTCCTTTCTATATCCATTTCCTGCATGTGCCGCAATTTTTCTTAAAAGAGTTTTAAAATTATTAAAATTACCCCCTTTCAAAACTGTGTAGTGATTTTCTTATTTCCAATCAGTTATATTATATTTGTTCATAAGATTCTGTGCTAATTTCATACCTTCCTCAGTAATTGCAACAGACTTAGAGCGATGACTCCCCTGCCTTATATAATCTTCCTCATCCAATTCATTAATAATATCAAAATCATATCCTTTCCAAGCCATATCCATACTTGAACCAAAGCTGTTACCTTCATTAAACCTTGATAAATACA
>DHUT01000076.1:4600-12553 GCA_002409285.1 Firmicutes bacterium UBA5227
TCTTTACTATGGAATTCTTGAAAATACCTTTTAACCTATTTTTTAACTATAACATCATTTTATTAGAAATTTTTGTAATACTCCAACCAAGGCTCTTTGCCCATGCACGAGCAATAGATACCTCTTTCTTATCTTCTCCTTCATAGATTATACCTAAGAAATCAGCAAAGCCGCTTAATCCACCAACATCATCAAGTACAGATATGCCCTCTTTATTAATGCAAACTGGTTTGTGCTTATCTAATACGATCTCTTCTGCCTCTTCCAACTCATATTCATTAATAATATTTTGCTTTAGTAAATCTTCACAATCTTTGTACTTGGTTATTTTAACTATCCAATTGTCTCCAAAGTCGTAATTATAAATAAGTTCCTTGGTTACGGGGAATAACCTTTTTGAAGCAATATCTTCATCTTGAGCTGCAATAACTTTATTTACCTCTAATCGTTCCAACAAACTTTCAGTGCCACCATCTATGATAATGGATGAATTCATCTCTTCAAGTGTCAGATTAATTAACGGTGCCTTTTTTATTATTTTTATTTCAGCATTTTCATCTTGTTTTGCTCGTTCCATATAATCTCCGAATGGTTCTCTAACTTCTAACATGCTAAAACGCTCCAATAGCTCCTTTATATCCTCTTTAGCTATTTTGGGATGCTCCATAATTCCTCCATATATATATGGACCCGTATATTTTTTCTTAAGCCAAACTTTGAAACTACCACTCTCATAGTCATCATCCCAAAAAACATCATTTTCTGCTTCAGATGGTGGTTGGAATAGTATACCTACTAAATCAGACCAGCCCATAACTGTACCACCAGTCAATTTATTATATATATCCTCAGGTAAATAAAAACTACGCAAATGGGAATTCTGCCATCCAAATAGTTTTTGAATTGCATAGTGAAGATTATGTAGTGGCATATCAGAAGGAATAAGAATATCTCTGTTTATGGCTTCACCAGTAATAGATTCTCCATATCTTCTCAGCATCCTTTTTTGATAATCTGAAAGATAATCATCTTTTAATTCTAAATGAATACGTACTGGAGTAATTTTATCTTTTGTTGCACTTATATTATTTTTCATCTTCTGCTCCTTTTAATTACTCAATTAACAATTCAAACTATGATTTAAATGCGGTTATACCTCAAATTCGGCTTTTATTCTTATATTCAGTAGAGATAAGATATGGACTTAAGCTTTAATTAATAACATAAACTTCGCAGTTATAAAATAGCGAATGAGCCTTGAAAATTCAATATTATTTAATAATAAAGACAGCATGAAACAACGTTTATGATATAATTGAATTACCGAAAAACAAAAACCAAAAATAGAGACTTATGCTATTAAAAGTATAACACAAAACTACAAAAATGATAATAGAATTATTTCTACATCAGATAAGGCGATTCACTTTATCTAAGGGGGGGATATGCATTAAATGGAATAAGATGTGACACATGGGACATATATAATTGATTTTCATTAAGAATGTGCCATAATTATCTCACTGCAAATTAAAATATATATTTATTCAATCAGTAATTTTAAAAAAGTAAAATGGCATGATTAGTACACTGATTAACATGAAAATTATATTTTTTAATGAAGATAAATGTGATAAACGTGATTTAAGTGTTATTGGCATAAAAAATGCTATATCTTAGATATATTATAATAAAATAAAAATTTGGAGGTTAATGACACACTTAAACGAAACATTATACTCAAGCGGAATAGCATGTTCAGCCGAAGGAATGAAGATGGAAGCGGGAAACTACCAGATAGACCTATTGCTTGCAAATGTATGTAAACAAAACGTAACAAGATTCCCATACGAAATAGCAAGATTAGCGGAAGATATAGCAGGCGGATTAATGGTAACGGCACCATCTGAAAAAGACTTAAAAGACCCGAAAATCGGACCATATGTTGAAAAATACTTTGCGGGAGTAAAAGGTGTATCGGTTGAAAACAGGCTGAAAGTGTTAAGGCTAATTGAAAACATTACATTGGGAACCGCAGCGGTAGGCTACAGGACGGAATCAATGCACGGTGCGGGCTCACCACAGGCTCAAAGAATTATGATTTCAAGGCAAGGAAATATAACCGGCAAGAAAGCATTGGCAAAAGCAATAGCAAAGGTAGAAGAATAATATAAAAATAATATAAAAATCCAAACCTGTTCGGGAGGTAAAATATTGAATTGGAAAGAAATATATAACGATAGACTTATGACAGCCGAAGAAGCGGTTAAGAAAGTCAAGTCCAAAGACAGAGTTGTTATAGGTCATGCAGTGGGAGAGCCTTCATACCTTGCACATCCTGATTTCAGAGATGGATTGGCTTCAGAATATGAAAAAAGATTTAAGGTAATATAAATAGGAGAGGAGAAGGAATGAAACAGTTACTTATTAAACCGGAAATACACAAAATAGATACATTTGATGAATTTTACAAAATATTTGAGATTGGTGAAAATGACCTTATTCTGACAATTGATCCCATATACAACACGTATTTAAAGGATAAAAAAGAAAAATTAAACGTTGTATTCCCTGAGCATTATGCCCTTGGAGAGCCGACGGATGAAATGATAGACAGAATATTATCCGACATAAAAAATATAAATTTTAACAGGGTAATTGCAATAGGCGGAGGAAGTATAGTTGATATTGCCAAGTTATTTGCATTGAAACAAGCTAAATGCTCGGAGCAACTATTCTTAAGAGAAGTTCCCATAGTTAAAGAGAAAAAATTAATAATTATTCCTACGACATGCGGAACAGGCAGTGAGGTTACAAATATATCCATAGCATTATTAACGAAGAAAAATACTAAATTAGGATTATCGGGAGATGAATTATATGCTGATTATGCTGTAATGATACCGGAATTATTAATCAAACTTCCTTACAAGGTGTTTGTGACAAGTTCCGTGGATGCATTGATTCATGCGGCAGAATCCTTCGTATCACCAAAAACATGCAGTTATACGGAATTATTCAGTATAAAAGCAATGGAAATTATATTGAAAAGCTACATGGAGGTAGTAAAAAATGGTCAGGAGCATTTCAGAACAATAATAGAAGACTTCTTAGTAGCAAGCAATTATGCCGGTATTGCATTCGGAAACACAGGTGTAGGTGCCGTTCATGCAATGTCATATCCCCTTGGAGGAGTTTATCATGTTCCGCACGGGGAAGCAAATTATCAATTTTTCATAGAAGTATTCAAATATTATGAAATGAAGCAGCCAGTAGGCAAAATTCAAGATCTTAAGAAATTAATCGCAAATATTATCGGAACCACAGAGGATAAAGCATTTGAAGACTTAGGAAAGCTTCTTAACAATTTATTGGCACTTAAGCCCTTAAAAGAGTACGGAATGAAGGAAGAAGAAATAAAGGGCTTTGCCAAAAGCGTAATTGAAACACAGCAAAGACTTTTGGTAAACAACTACGTTCCGTTTACAGAAGAGGATTTAACTAAAATATATGCCAAACTATACTGATATTAAATAAGAAAAAGGTGTTGTCAATTAAAATTGATAACACCTTTTTTTAAGACTATCTTATTTTAAAACATTTTTCATAACAATTGTTTTTACTTGGGTAAGCTCTTCTAATGTAGCACTTACACCTTCTCTGCCAATTCCGCTCATTTTATATCCGCCAAATGCGATGTCGGGATTTCTGTATATTCCGCTGCCGTTTATGACTACCCCTCCGCATTCCAATTTAGACGCTGTTCTGAGAGCCTTGTTGGTATCATCAGTAATGATTCCTCCATTTAATCCATAAACAGATGAATTGTGTATGGATATTACTTCATCCTCATTATCAAATCCAATAATAGGAAAAACTGGGCCAAATACCTCCATGTCTTTAGCAATGTCCATATCAGGAGTTATTTCTTCAAGAACCGTCGGTTGGAAAAATGTTTTATTGAAAATATTTCCACCGCAAATACATTTTGCACCTTGTTCAATGGTTAAATCTACCTGCCTTTTTACTTCAATTGCCGCATTTTCATTAATGAGACAGCCCATATGCGTTTCGGGGTCAAGGGGATCGCCTATTTTTAATTTATTCAATCTTTCTATAAGGAGATGTGTAAATTTATCCTTGATGGAATTATGTACAATAAAACGTTTTGAGGCAATACATGCCTGTCCTGCATTTGTAGTTCTTGAAAGTACTGCTTCTCTTACAGCCAAT
This sequence comes from Firmicutes bacterium UBA5227, assembly GCA_002409285.1. GTDB lineage: Bacteria > Bacillota > Clostridia > Tissierellales > Sedimentibacteraceae > Sedimentibacter. The sequence continues at coordinate 8,834 of DHUT01000076.1, forward strand.
TCAATATTTGCATCCTCATAGACAATTAAAGCGTCATTTCCGCCCAATTCAAGGTGTACACGATGCAAATTATGTGCAGCAGATTTTGCGGTTTCGATACCTACCGCAGTGCTTCCCGTAAGGCTTACAGCATTGATTTTAGAGCTTTCAACCAAGTATTTACCAACAACGGAACCACTGCCTGTTACAATCTGGATTGCACTTTCGGGCATTCCGCATTCCAAAAGCAGTTCGGTCATGCGAATAAGGGTCATAGGGTTATCGGAAGGAGGCTTTACTATAACAGAGTTACCTGTTATTAAAGCAGGCGCAACCTTGTATGCATATGTTAAGGCAGGAAAATTAAAGGGTATTATGCATGCTACAACTCCCAAGGGCTCCCTGCGGGTGAATATTATGTCATTTTCACCGCCGGGCTGACTATCGGGTATGGTTATACCATAAAGATGGTTTGCATGTTCTATAAAATTGCGGAAGATATGATGTACTGAGGTTAATTCAATCCTTGCTTCTTTAATAGTCTTTCCGGTTTCCTTACACAAAAGCACAGAAAATTCTTCTCTGTGTTCTTTGATCTTTTCTGCAAATTGCAATAGAATTTTTGAACGCTTATATAAAGGTGTTTCTCCCCAAACCTTTTTACCTGCAGATGCGTATTCCAAAGCTAATTCAAGATCCTCCTCCGTTGCACTTGGAACTGTATCCAAAAAATCCCTGTTAAAAGGGTTTATTATTTCTATAACCATGTTGTTGCTTGAGTCTTTCTTTTGTCCATTGATTATCATTTTCATTAATATCACATTCCTTTATTTTGTTTTTTGCTAAATCATCGGAAACTATCGATTGAAATATTATATTTGTCCAATTTTCTATATAATGTTCTTCGGCTTATTCCCAACTGCTGTGCCGATTTTATTACATTACCGTTGTTAATAATTAATGACTTTATTAATTCATCTTTCTCTAAATTCATTTTTTTATCAGTCATATCTGCCTGAATATTATCTTTATTATTTAAGCTAATATTATCTTTATTGTCAATGGTATCTTTATTAGAATTATCACCAACTAACTTCTGAAGTTCAAACGGCAAATCTTTTATAGTTATTGTATCACTTTCCACAATGTTTATAGCTCTTTCTATAATGTTTTCCAATTCCCGGATATTTCCGGGCCAGGAATATTTATTAAATACATCTATTACATCTTCGTTGATTTTTACTACATTTTTATTTAATGCCCTATTGTAATAACTTATAAAATGCTCGGCTAATGTGAGAATATCTCTTTTACGCTCCCTTAACGAAGGAACATTTATAGTAAATACATTAAGTCTGTAATAAAGCTCTTCCCGGAAGGAATTATCCTGAATACTTTGGAGCAAGTTTTTGTTGGTTGCTGCGATAACTCTTATATCTATGGGTTTAGACTTACTGCCTCCTATTCTTACAATCTCCTTATTTTGAAGCACTCTTAATATGCTGACTTGCGTGTCTAAAGGCATGTCTCCGATTTCATCAAGAAACATTGTTCCTCCGTCTGCCAATTCAAATTTCCCTGGTTTACCCTCCTTATTAGCTCCGGTAAAGGAACCTCCTTCATAACCGAACAATTCGCTTTCTATAAGTCCTTTTGGTAAAGCTCCGCAATTAATTGCGATAAAAGGCTCATTTCTTCTGGAACTGGCATTATGTATAGATTGGGCGATCAACTCTTTACCGGTTCCGCTTTCACCTAATATTAAAACGTTAGATATACTTTTGGATGCTTTTATACACATGTTTTTTATATAATTTATCTGTGAGGAGTATCCAATCAAGTTATCCACAGTATAAGTTGCCGAAAATCCGCTTATCCTGTTAACCATTTTATGAATTCGCTTCATTTCTCTAAAAGATATTACAGTTCCTTCGACTTGATCGTAATTATTATTATAATTTGCTGTAGTTATGCTGTAGTTATTTCCTTGTATTTCTAATTCGGTATCCATATAATTTTTGTCTAAAAGTTCAAAATTTATTATACGCTTGTCATATTCCAATATATCATTTATCTTTTTATTAATAAAATTTTCCTCAATATTAAATATATCAGCCGCTGATTTATTGATATTAAGCATCCTTCCATCCTTGAAAATAACAATTATTGCAGAATTAATTGAATTTAATGTTGTCGATAATTGGTTATTCATTGTAAAGATTTTGTTATATGCATTTATTATTTTCAATTCTTTTTCTATTCCGTCGACGGCGGCTACAATCATCCCTAAAGTATGGCTGTGGACATTTTCTCTCGAACCTGTAATATCTAAGCAACCTATTATATTGTTTTCTTCATCATGTATAGTTGCTGCAGAACAAGTATACTCCTGATGATATTTTACCCAATGCTCCGAGCCGTATACTTGTATGGGCTCGTCTATTGCTATGCTTGTAGCTATGGCATTTGTTCCGGAATATCTTTCACTTCGGTTGGCGCCGACGCGAAGACTGCTGTATCTGTCTGCAGAGACCTTCATCTCATCGTCTCCCACAAGGCACAATATATTGCCTTCTTCATCAGTTAAATAAACTACAAACCCCGAACCTTTAACGAAGGAGAAAATTTTATTTATATATGGCGATGCAACTTTAATTAAGCTTTCCTTATTCTTAAGCTTATGCTCCAATTCAATTTCCGATAAAACCTTGTTTTTTATTATATAAGGATTGACACCGTACTCTCTTGACCTTTTCCATGAATCTAATATTTTGCGTCTGACCACTTTTTCATCACATAAACCATTTTCAGTGAAATTTGTCCATTCGTTTGATACAGCAGTATCCGTTATTTTATTAAACATTTAGATTGCCTCCTCACACCATTATAAATATTCTACAAAATAAATTATGATATGTCAAACATTCTAATATAGCAACGACATAAATGAAACACACTGTGACACATGTGCCGTTACAGACTTAAATGTCACAGATTAAAATGTAATCAGAAGAAAAATAATAATGGATTTAAAATTAAATCAGTCTATTTTAAGCAGGTTTATACTAATAAATGATAAGATTTAATAAAAAATATCGGATACATGTTAAAGTGGCATAAGATTTGCACTAATATACATAGAAATAAAATTGACACAACAATAAGGAGGTCTAAATGAAAGGTAACATTAAAAAACAATTGGTTAATTTTTATGAAACAATGTATAGAATGAGACGTTTTGAAGAAGAAATATTTGAATTCTATAAAAAAGGAATGATGGCAGGATTAGCTCATTTGTATATGGGTGAAGAAGCTGTAGCAACAGGAGTCTGTGCTGCGTTAAAAGAAGATGATTATTTAGGATCAACACACAGAGGTCATGGACACTTGGTTGCAAGAGGTGCTGACATTAAAAAAATGATGGCGGAAATCTTAGGAAAAGAAACAGGGTACTCAAAAGGAAAAGGCGGTTCAATGCATATAATGGCACTTGATAAAGGTATACTCGGTGCAAACGGTATAGTTGGTGCAGGAATTCCAATCGCAACAGGAGCTGCATATTCCGCAAAATATAGAGGTACAAATCAAGTTGCTATATCATTTTTCGGAGACGGAGCATCAAATGAAGGAACATTTCACGAAAGCCTTAATATGGCATCCGCATGGAAATTACCTGTTATATATGTAATAGAGAATAACCTGTATGGCATATCGGTGGATACAAGAGATGTAACAAATGTA
>DHUT01000006.1:0-2480 GCA_002409285.1 Firmicutes bacterium UBA5227
AAGATTATACCGAAGGATATTGGGGGAGCGACTGGATATTGGAATATGAAGATGAGGAAGGAATCGGAGGAATAATTGAGGATGCTGTGTTATTTGCACATGATTGTGTGAATGATTTCAGGTATGAAGAGGCAGTATCAGTTTATAAATTAATTATGGGTACGACTTTCTTTGCTGAAGATGAAGATGGTGGTTGTGATCGCATCGAACTTGATCTTCAGGAAATAGTGGGAGAAAAATTAACCGGTATTAATCTGAAGATGATTGCCTTAGAGGTATTATATTCGGATTATCAGACAGTTGACCGATAAGCAACCACTTGCGATTAGTAAAATAGAGTTGCTTTTCTGATTTTGCTCATCTAAATCCTCCTGACTGAACGGCCATATTGTAAATAATTTCAGCCATTTCTCCTGCTGTGCGGGGCATGTCGTTTTTAAGCCAGTGCTGCAGGAGACCGATGCTTCCGTTTACTACAAATATAAAGTATTCATCTATTGTACCCGAATTTTTATGTGTTACAAAAGGAAAGGACATTCCGCATTGTTCATATATTATGGTAAATATCTGCTTCTGAAAATTGATATCTCCTCTTTCGCTCATTAAAATTCTTAGATTTTTACTGTTATCAACAAAATATTGGAAAATTTCCTCCATTATCTTAATGCTTTCGTTTCTGTCATTTTTGTCGGCAAGACTGGCGATTGCCTCTTTTGCCCAGGATAGAGTTTCATTTTCAATTTCAGCAAGAAGGTTATATTGATCTGTATAATGTGTATAAAACGTGGTGCGGTTAATATCTGCGTTTTCACATAATTCTTTAATAGTTATTTTTTCGATTGGCTTGTTTTCCATTAATTCAAAAAGACTGTCTTGTAAAACCATCTTTGTATAGCGTGTTTTTCTGCTTTCCTTCATTTTCAAGTACTCCTTTTAAATAACATCCGACAAATTTTATAAATATGTTTTAAAATCAACACTTAATGATTATTATGTTGCATACATTACAATTTATAAACATCTGACGGTTGCATAATCAACATAGTGTCATTATAATTAATTCTTAGTTAATTGTCAAGAATGAGTATGCGGACATAAAATTGAGCAAAGGAGAAGCGGAACAGAACTCATGGGTTTTATTACATTTGAAAACGTAGAAAGAGAATATCATATTGGTGAATCAATAATTAAAGCGGTTGATGGTATAGATTTTGATATGAGCAAAGGAACATTTAATGTGATTTTGGGGCAGAGTGGAGCGGGGAAAACTACTTTGCTCAATCTGATAGGAGGAATGGATTCACCTACCTTCGGTAAAATAGTTGTGAATGGAAAAGAAATTTCGGGAATGTCTGAACATGAACTTACAGAATACCGCCGCACACAAATCGGTTTTGTGTTTCAGTTTTACAACTTGGTTCCCAACCTTACGGCTTTGGAGAATGTCCAACTGGCTGAGGAAATATGCTGTGAACCTCTGGATGCACGAGATATGCTGAGGCGTGTCGGTCTTGAAAACCGAATGGACAACTTCCCCAGCCAGTTATCCGGAGGAGAGCAGCAGCGTGTTTCCATTGCAAGAGCTTTAGCAAAAAACCCCCAAATAGTTTTGTGTGATGAGCCGACCGGAGCGTTAGATTCAGAAACAGGACGCAAGGTTTTACGACTTATACGTACAGTATCTGATGACCTTGGAAAAACAGTAATTATTGTCACCCACAATGCTCCCATATCCGAAATGGCTGATACGGTGCTTCATATGCGGGACGGCAAGATAGACAGGGTGCAATTTAATGAACATCCCAAGGACGTGGAGGAAATTGCATGGTAAAAGGTGCATTGTTTAAAAAATCACTGAGGGACATGCAAAAATCAAAATCCCAGTTTATTTCAATATTCATTATGGCAACTCTGGCTGTCTTTATCATGACCGGACTTGATAGTATCTGGTATACAGTGGATAAGCATGCGGATTCCATGTATCACTCAACAAACTTATCAGATATGTGGGTTACAGTGGTGAATCCTTCAGAACAACAGCTGTGGGGAGTCAGCAAAATTGACGGAGTGGAACTTGTGGAGAAAAGATTTACCATAGACGCCGATGCTGATTTGCCGGGTGAGCCTATATTGCATGTCTACGCATTGGATGACCGCAGTACCCTTGACCAGCCGGAGCCTGAAGAGGGTATATTCCGAAGAGGCGGAGGCGGTGTTGTGCTTGACAGCAAGTTCGCCGAGGTTCATAAACTTAAAATAGGTGATTATATTTCAATTAAAATAAACGGAAAGTGGCTTCGCCTCAAAATCGAGGGGATGGCACTGAGCAGTGAGCATGTTTTTGCGGTAAAAAATTCCGCATCAATAGTTCCAGATCATTCGGAATATGGTTTTGCAATAGTTCGTTCAGGAACACTAAAGAGCATTTATGGTCAGAAAATTTACAATCAGATCAGTGTGAAAACCACAACGGATGCCGA
>DHUT01000006.1:2756-8443 GCA_002409285.1 Firmicutes bacterium UBA5227
AATTCCCGTATTCAGCAGTTTAAAACCCTGTCATTGGTATTTCCGGTATTGTTTTTGATGGTCACTGCACTTATTACACAAAGTACCATGGTGCGCATGGTAGAAAACCAGCGCTCGCAAATAGGGATTTTAAAAGCACTTGGTTACAGTAAGAAGAGCATTTTGTGGCATTATACTTCCTATGGGGTCATAGTGGGTGTACTTGGCTCAATTTTCGGACTTCTTACTGGACCGAATATACTTGGAAGAATTATGATTCACCAGCTTAATCTTACATTAAACAGCTACAGCCTTAAAATAAATTACGTAAATTTTTTGTTTGTGTTGATTTTGATACTCATATGTACAGGGGGTGTTTCATTCTCAGCATGCAGAAAGCTTCTCAGTGATACACCGGCTGTACTTCTTCGAGATAAACCACCAAAAAAGGGACAGCATATATTTCTTGAGGCCATACCATCTGTGTGGGAGAAAATGAAGTTCAGCAGCAAGCTGATAGCAAGAAATATAGTGAAGAATAAAGGGCGACTCATAATGAGTACAATAGGTATTATGGGCTGTACCAGCATTATTATTTCTGCACTGACAGTTCGTACAACTTTGTCAGGAATCAGCGATTACACCTACGGAACAACCTTTGCTTTTGATGAAAAAGTTGTACTTGATACAACCAAGACTAATTTCAGATATCTTAAAAACCTTGAACTGGATGGCATAACACAGCAAATAGAGGAATCTGCTGTCCAGGTGATTTTTCCGGACGGAAGTCATAAAATGGAGCCGGTAAGCATTACTACAGGGAATAGTCCGTTAATTCATTTGCAGGATATTGACGGTAACCCTGTTTCTATCCCTGAAAAAGGGATCCTTATGACACGCAAGCTATGCCGGGAAAAGGGTCTTAGTATAGGTGATGTCATTCAAATTAAGCTTACGGGAAAAGGCTATGTAACTGTTCCAATTGTAGAGATTGCATATGTGGCCTCTGGTCAGGGAATTTATATGACAAATACGTATTGGGAGTCTCTGGGAGAGACGTTTAAGCCTTCTGCATTGATGATAAAATGGAATAATGAGCCGGATCAGAAGTTTTTGAACAGTGATATTGTGGCAGATTCCGCAACAAGAGAAAGTATGCAGGATGGACTATCTTCCAGCGTGGGTGTTGTAAATTTTGCGGTAATACTATTAATTATCCTTGGCTCATCACTGGCTTTTGTGGTGCTTTACAATACAGGTATTTTAAACTTTGTGGAAAGAACCAGAGACCTGGCAACCCTGCGTGTACTGGGGTTCCATCATAGTGAAATAAGGTACCTGGTGCTGATTGAAAATTATTTCTCGGTGTTTCTCGGCATGTTGGCAGGAATACCTGTGGGAAGATTCATCTCGTGGATAATTGCAAGCAGTATTGATGAACGGTTGGATCTTCTTGGTAATATTAATTTGAGAGACGTATTGATTGCAGGGGTAATGACTATGTTTTTTGCATGGATTGTCAATAGAGTAATAGCAGATAAAATGAAGGAAATTGACATATTTGAAGCGCTGAAGAGCGTTGAATAACAACAAGGAGGAGCATATGAAAAATTGGATTTTATCTCATAAAAGGATGGTAGCTGCGGTATGTGTTTTTGCCGTTCTAATTATAGCAGCGGGAATTTTTATTAATCAGGGAAATAATATCGAAGCTATGAAAGCAGAGAATGATCTGAATCCGGAAGAACAAACCGCAGAAATAGAGGCCTGGGGTGAAGTAAATTACAGCCGGATTGAGAGTATAAGCATTGATTTTCCGGCAACTGTAACAGATGTACAGGTAAAGGAAGGGGAGAGAGTTACACTCGGTCAGTCACTTATTACTATTGACCTTTCAGAGTATAACGGAAATATAGAAAAACTTAGGCAACAATTGTCTGCTAACCAGGCAGCGCTAAAGTCTGCCAGTCAGGATATATCTGCATTGCAGGCAGATATTGCACAGACTCAGGATGAAATTACACGCAAGAATGATGAGTACAGCAATGAAACCGGTGCTGACCTGAAGCTTTTACAGAATTCCATGAGCCTTGCTCAAAAGGAGCTTGAAAACGCAAAAAATGATCTTCAGAGCTATCAGTTATTGTATGATGAAGGGGCTGTTTCGGAGACAACTCTTAATCAGTTTATTTCTGCTCTGAACCAGCGTCAGAAAGCTGTGGATGATGTGGAAGCCAGTATTCAGAAAACAAAGACCGCATTAAAGGATGAGCTGGATCTGCTGAACGTTTCACTTAAATCCAAGGAAATTCAGCTTTCACAGCTCCAGCAGGGAAACAACACTAATGTGGCAATGCAGCAAAGCAGTGTTTCGGCGACTCAGACAGATTTAAATATTATGACAGGAAAGACTGCAAGGGATTGTATCAAGGAAGACAGTATTGTTTCCAATCTGAAAAATGGAATTGTGAAGAGTATAGCAGTTAGCAGCGGCAGTTTCCTTGGCGCACAGGGCATGCCCACAGAAGTTATTAATATTATTGATGCAGACTCTATAACTGTAAATGCAGAGGTCTATGAAGAATTTATAGACAGCGTACATGTGGGGGATGAAGTAAGAATTGTTCCCGCCTCATCTTCTGAAACCTCACTTAAAGGAACAGTAACATATATTCCTGATCTGGCAGAGGAAAAGGACGGCAGACGTATCGTGCGTGTAGAAGTAAAGCCCGATGATCCGGACAATATACTGAAGCCCGGGTTTACAGTAGATGTTTATTTTTCGAAATAAACATCTAAGATTCTTTAGATGGGAGTCACCGTTAGCTGTTAGTAATATTATTCAAAAACATCATCTGATTATGTTGACATAGTTGATGAACCTATATACAATGTAATTGAGGTGATATAATGACTTCTAATAAAAAAACAGTCAGATATACTGCAACACTGCCGGAAGAGAGTTTAGAAGAGTTAAAGGCTCTTGCTAAGGCTCAAAAAATTCCATCTGTTAATTTTGCAATTAAAGAAGCGGTTGGAGATTATCTGAAACAACTAAAAAAATCCGAATATGAAGAGCTTATGCGCCAGGCAGGAAAGGACAAGGACTTTTTGTCACGGACAATAGGGTGTGCAGAAGACTTTAAAACGATAGATGGTGAGGTGACAGGGGAATGGTAAACAAGTGGGAAATTTACTTTTGTAATCTTGACCCAACTCAAGGCAGTGAACAGCGTGGCATGCGCCCTGTTCTTGTTATTTCTACCGATGCGGTCAACCATAATCTTACTGTTTCAACTGTGTTGCCTCTTTCCAGTATAAAACCAGGAAACAAAATTTATCCTACCGAGGTGTTGCTGCCTACAGGTGTAACAGGACTACCAAAAAATTCTGTAGCAATGATACAACAAATACGCACAATTTCACACAGCAGATTGATGAATAAGGCTGGTGAAATAAAAGATGTAACTATTCGGGAGGAAATTTTACAGGCTTGCAGGAACTATTTTGATATTTAAACATCGGGAAAACCCGGTGTTTTTTAAATGAATAGATAAATTGTCAGAATTATTCTTGACAAGAAATATCTGGAGGCTTATAATGTGCATAAGACGTGAATGAAGATTCACGAGAATAGGAGGTGTAAAAGTGGCTTACAACGGATTTGCTATTGATAATTATCTTGATGCGGAAAAGGTTACCAGACAGCTCGATGAATTAATTCAAAAGCCTGTGTACTCTATTCAAAAAACATTTTTGGATAATTACGTTGAAAACTATTTTAATAAAAAATGTGCTAAATCCAAAGAGATGATTGAAGAGGCCAGGCAGATAATACCAGGCGGTGTTCAGCACAATCTTGCATTTAATTATCCGTTTCCTATTGTTATAAATAGGGCTGAAGGAGCAAAGCTGTATGATATTGACGGAAACTGGTATTATGACCTTCTGCAGGCAGGAGGACCTACAATTTTAGGGAGTAATCCAACTGCCGTCAGAGAGCAGGTAATCGAACTTTTGAACACATGCGGTCCTTCGACAGGTCTTTTCCATGAGTATGAATACAAGCTTGCAAAAAAAATATCTGATATGGTTCCCTCTGTAGATATGTTTCGTATGTTGGGTTCAGGAACTGAGGCGTGTATGTGTGCTGCTCGTATTGCCAGGTTGAAGACAGGGAAGAAAAATATTTTAAAAATGGGAGGAGCCTATCATGGATGGTCAGATCAGCTTGCCTACGGTATGCGTGTACCCGGCACTAAGGGTCTGATGTCAAAGGGTGTTCCGAATTTTGTGTTTAAACACACAGATGAGTTTTTCCCTAATGATTTGGAGGATCTTGAAAGAAAGCTGAGAAAGGGCAAGAGGCATGGAGGAACGGCTGCGGTATATATTGAACCCATGGGTCCGGAGAGCGGTACCCGTCCTGTTTCCAAGGAGTTTATACAGGGAGCGGAGCGGCTGGCTCATCAGTATGGGGCACTTCTGATTTTTGATGAGGTTGTGACGGGATTTCGTATCGGAACAAGCGGAGCTCAAGGATATTTCGGTGTGGATCCTGATTTGACAATTTTCGGGAAGATAATTGCAGGAGGTTATCCGGGAGCTGGAGGAGTTGGAGGCCACAGGGATTGTATGGCTCATTTGGGCGCAGGTCTTGATTCATCAGGGAAAAAGGTGCCTAAGGCAATGTGCGGAGGTACAATGGCGGCGACACCCATATCCTGTGTTGCAGGCTACTATACTCTATGCGAGATTGAAAGAACAAATGCCTGTGAAGCAGCAGGGCGTATGGGAGACCGGCTGACGGGAGGCTTACAGGAAATAATTAAGAAATATGAACTTCCCTTTGTGGCATTTAATCAGGGATCAATATGCCATTTAGATAATGCAGGTACCATGCATTTTTCCGTTGACTGGAAAAAGCCATGGAAAATCCCCAATGTTTTAAAGGAAACAGGCATACGCCAAAAGGAAATGGAGCATATGGGAGCGGCATATATGGCAGAAGGAATTGTAACGCTGGCCGGTTCAAGATTATATACAAGCGCTGCATATACGGAAGAAATGATAGATGATGTTCTGGTACGTTTTGATCGTGTCCTGTCTAAATGCGGGGTCATGGATATTTCTTGATTTGTGCATACATGCAACATAGATTGGAGTTAATATGGAATATTCAATTGAAGAAGCAAAAAAGCTTGTAATTTACGGCAGCAAAATACTTGTGGAAAGCGGTCTCATAGCAAGAACCTGGGGTAATATCAGCGCCAGGATTTCCGATGATAAATTTGTTATAACCCCAAGTGGTCTGGCATATGAAACCCTTACGCAGACACAGATAGTAGAGGTTAATATTGATGACTGTACCTATGAGGGAGATATTAAACCCTCAAGTGAAAAGGGAATACATGCGGATATCTACAGGCTTCGTCCGGATGTTAACTTTATAATTCATACACATCAGTTAATGGCTTCTGTCTTAAGCATTGAGGGAAAAGACATTATTGTAAATGGTGATGAATATAAAAAGATACTGGGAGATGTAGTTCCATGTGCGGAATATGGGATGCCATCAACAGGAAAGCTCCGAAGGAATGTGGTCAAGGCTTTTCATAGTCATCCTGAAAGCAAGGCTGTTTTAATGAAGTATCACGGAACAGTTTGCATGGGAAAAGACCTTGAAAATTCTTTTGAAATTGCACAGG
>DHUT01000072.1 GCA_002409285.1 Firmicutes bacterium UBA5227
CAGCGGGCAATTATGGAAAATAAAAATCCTGAGGATGTATTAAACATTATTAATAAGCAAATACCTATTGATGAAAAGGCAGCAATGTCAGATGAGGTTATCGACAATGAGGGCACAGTTGAGGAGCTTGAGCTTAAAATTAAACAGCTTCTGAAAATAAAATTAGGTAGGTGAATTTATGGCAAGAAGACGGAGAATATACGGGAAAAAAAGAAAGATTCATTATGGGCGCATAACATTATTGCTGTTGATTGTAGTTGTGGTTATATTCCTAATATCTATTCCTTTCAGGAAGGAGAAATACTTAGATGCCATAGATAAGGCGGTGCAATCAACTACCAGTGAGATTTCCGGAACAATAAACAGTGTTTCAGATGTTGACATAAGTGTTTATTCAAATAACGGAATCAGGTATACAAACAGGCATGAGGATATAAAGAGGCTGAACAGTTTCAGCGGTGCGAACCCTGACGAAGCGGAAAGAGCTGCCCAGGTAAAAAAACTCTTTGAAAGCATCTATAAATTAAAAGAAACTGTGGCAGTTGAGGATCTTTCTTTGAAAAAAGACGGTTACTACTGGATTGATGCAGAATTTCGCGGTAAGGATGAATATGATTTTGATTTATTTTATGATATAGAAAATAAGACAGTATATATTAAGACAGAATATTACAACGAATACAGCACCAAGAACAACAAGCAGAAGCTACAAGGCTATGAAGCATCAGAGGAGTTTGTAAATACAATAGAAAAACTTACAAACACAAATGAGCAGCCTACGGGGCAGCAGGATGAAGCCCAGGAATAACCATAACGGAAAAGGCAGCAGATTACCTGGCAAAAATCGTTGAAACTGTCACACGGCTGGAATACGGCACGGAGTTTAAACACGATATCCGATTGCACAGGGAAAACCGTGTTCGAACGATCTATTCTTCTCTTGCTATCGAGGGCAATTCTCTCACGCTGGGTGAAGTGACTTCCATCATTGATGGCAAAGTGGTTGCGGGTAAACAGACTTATAGAGATGACAGTGCCGGACAAACCGAGCAGCAGAATGCAAAAGTATAGGCTGACGAACAGCGGCAAAGCGTTCATCAGTGAGAACAGATTAAGCGATTTTTGTGGCAAGTTCAAAGGCTAACAATGCAATCTGTTCCTTTTTATCAAGATTGGTTGCACAGTTTAAACTGCGGGTATCCCACTTTGTATCATCTAAATTATCAGCGGCATATAAAAACTGGAAAAAGTCTTTGCCTCTAACTGTGCAACAGCAGCCATAGAGGCACATTCCATTTCTGCACAGACAGCACCTTGTTCTTTTCTTTTTTGAACTTTCGCACTTGTTTCTCTATATGGTGCATCAGTTGTCCAGGTTTTACCGAAGACGTAGGAGTAGTTATGTTCGTTTAAAATATCTATAAACTCTTCTTTATACTTTGAGTTAACCTGGATTTCGTCATTTGCTTCAACATAGTGATAGCTCGTACCTTCATCACGCAGTGCGCTTGTGGGTATAATAATAGCTAAATCTTCGATTTCTTTGCGTAAGACGCCACAAGTTCCAAACATAATTAGTTTTTCAAGTCCCATAGCAGTCACTTCTTCATAACCTGCAGTGCAGGAAGACTGATATTTACAGTTTATTTTTAGAAATGAGGTTTATCTGTTCAATACTAAGTCCTGTTTTTTCAGCAATGGTTTCTATATCCAGTATATCAAGAAGTTTTTTTGCAATAGCAATTTTTTCTTCTTTTTGGCCTTCCTTTTTTCCTTCAATCTTACCTTCTCTTCTTGCCCTTTCTTCTCTGGCAGCAGGATTTTGAACATTGTAGTCCATTATGGCCTTTTCTCTTGCTTCGTAAATTGCTCTTCGTTCTTCATCGTTGCTCAATGCTTCAAGTTCATCATATGCTGCTTTTATTCCGTGATTTTTTTCAGACAACATTTTCATCTCCTCCTTGTCATCCGAATTAATAAACCTTGCCCATGACAACAAGTTGTCATCTTCCAACTCTGTGAAATTCTTTTCTGATATTTTAGGGAGTTCAATTATGTGATATTCAAATAGGTCATTAAAAACTCTGTGGTCTATGTCTTCTCGTATATGGTAGGAGCTATAATATTTTGGAAAATTGCATTTGTCAAAAATATTGAAAGACAATATGCTTATGCTGATACATTTAATAAGTTCTACATAGCCCTGCCCCTTTTTAATTTGTTCTGACAGCATTCGGCTGCTGTAATATACTACTCTGTCTGTCCAGCTGCGAAAATTCATCATCTGCATTTCAATATCGATTTCACATTTATTTTGCAGGGATATTCTCACATCCATTACAACATACTTATCGTCCTCGTACTCTTTCAGAGTATGTGTATCGACATAATGTATTTCATTAATTTCCTTTTCCGGAACTTTTAATACTGCACTTAAGAAGTTCCTGAGTGCTGTTTCGCTGTTCATCATTTGCTTAAAAGCATAATCTATCTTCGGTGATATAAATTCAGTGTCCCTTGTAACAGCGCATTCGTTTTCTGACTTGCTGTTCATTGACTGTTCCTCCGAAATCCTTTTTATATATTATAACATTTCTGTAGTTATTTTTCTATTGAATTTTTAATTTTATAAAATATATTTAATATATAATACCCTCGTTGGTAGAAGATGGAATTGTACGTTTACCGTTGTTTCCGTGTTAGTGGGGGATAACTTATTTAACAACTTCAAATCTTTTCTCAAATATCCATAAGTGCAATAATCGAAATCGGTTAAAATCAATTTATTGTCCTCCGCCAGATATTCGCTTTATAAGCTAAAATATAAATATTTTTCATAGGATACGGAATGTTAGAAAATTCTACCATATCGTAGATAGTGCGTCAACAAATTTGTGGGGAGGGCATATTGAAATAGGGCAGTAAAAGAAGAATAAAAAAATAAAAAAGGACGGCTTAGCCATCCCGTTTTAATATGTGTTTATTTAACTACTTCATATGTACCGCGAACCATAAATGTCGCGCTGGTTTCTGTATAGACGCCCCTGCCGTCATCCCTTGGGACTATAAGAAGGTCGTTTGAAGTAATAGGCTTTCCTGTAGTTATATCCTTGGCTAAGGTTACATCGCTCAGACCTCCAAGCTTGCTGCCTATAGCATATGCCTTGCCGCTTCTTAAGATTAGCTCTGTTCCTGCACCAGCAATTATTTTTTCACCTGCCTTGATTTCCACGACGACCAGTTCGGAAGATGAGCTTCCGCTGACAGGATTGCCGATAGGATTTCCGCTTAAATTGCTTATCTGTTCCTTTATTTCCTTGATGTCATCCAGGTTGTATTCCTTAACTAAGCTCGTAAGGCGATCATTAAGGTAGCTTAACACAACTATGGGGTCATTCGTATCGCCTGGCGCTGCATAGATTACCGCAGTCAGTGCAAATATCAAAACTAATGAAATAATCAAGATTTTTTTCAAATAACCACTTCCTTTATATAGCTTAATTGCATGATAGGAATATTTTATATTAAAATAACAAATAATTCAACACATATTGACAGAAAACAAATGACACAATTTGGAAATACTACTATTCACAGCAAAGTGACATGGGGACGAACAGGGTTGGGTTGTTGTCATCTTCGCATACACATATTATCCATAAAATACAACTAATGATTGAACTTGACCATTTTAGATGGTATAATTGCAAAGTAATTAAAAACGGAAGAAGAAGGTTAAAATATGCAGAATCTATGTATGACAGTAAATAAAATGTTTAAACTGCCAGTGCATCCTTTTAATTTGAATAACGAAGGGAAAAAGACCTATGCCCAGTGGCAATATGAAAAAGGAATTGATACAATAAAGTTTTATTTGAAATATACCAATGTAGATGAAATGTTCAAAGATAAGGTAGTATTGGACATTGGATGCGGTGCGGCAGGTAAGACTGTTTTCTATGCTTCCAAGGGTGTAAAAAGAATAGTAGGGGTTGAAATACTGGAAAAGTACAGGGAAGAAGCAGAAAGACTTGCCGAAGAATATAGCATGAAAGATAAATTTGAATTTGTTTGCGCAGATGCATCTAAAACTCCCTTTGAAGATGAAACCTTTGATACCATAATAATGAACGATGCCATGGAGCACGTGGACGAACCTGAAAAGGTGCTTGAGGAATGCCACAGGATATTGAAGAAAAATGGAAAGCTGTACCTGAACTTTCCTCCCTATAATCATCCATACGGTGCTCATTTAAGCGATGCAATGGGTATGCCCTGGGTTCATGTTTTTTTCAGCGAAAGCACATTGATAAAAACATACAAGGAACTGGTAAAGGATCTTCCTGACGGCAAGGACAGAATCGAATTCAGAATCAGCAGAAAACCTGACGGAACAGAGTATTTTTCTTATATAAATAAAATGACAATAAAAAGAGCAGACAAAATATTGAAGAACAGTAAATTCAACATTGATTATTATTCAGAAGAGCCCCTGAGAGGTTTTTTAAAGTATCCTGCCAGAATCCCAGGAGTAAAAGAATACTTGGTAAAGATGGTGGTTTGCGTCTTAAGAAAATAATTAGCGTTACACTATTTCAGAAAATCTCGGAGATTCTTCATGCTGTGCATTCAGAATTACCACGGGCTGATGCCATTATATTTTAATAATTAAATTTTTGACTGTGAACAATAATAAATGTGGAATTATATTATACGGAAAGGGAGATAAAATGAATTTAAATAAGGTTGATAAATTAGTAATTTTATTGATTTGTTTATCTCTGGTGGTAGGAATTTATACCGTCTATCAGAGAGTTGAAATTGAAAAGCAATACAAGACAGCAGAAATAATTCTTGATTATAGCGAAATGAAAAAAATGGCTGACAGCTCGGAAGAAAGTCTGGACTACTGGCTTAAGGAATTCAGGGAATATGGAGCACAATCGGTGGCAATACAGGAAGAAACAATAAAGCTGTTAATAGAAAGCGGAAAACCGCTCAGAGCTGATATTGTGTCAGAGCTTATTAAAAATTACAATTGGCAGAATGACTTTGATTCTGATATTGTGACTATGGTTGAAGGAAATGATATAAGACCGACTGATGTAATTGTTACGACAAAAGATGAGGCATTATACAATTACCTGGTATCCGGTTTAACAGAAAGATACAGCCATGAACTTTTTGATACACATATTATTAATGGTGTTTATTACATAATTTTAAGGGGAACAAATGATGATGTATATTACGGGTCAACAGAAAAAGTGCTTAATTTGGCTGGTAAGGGAGTATACGAAGTAAACAGGGTTGTGGATTCAAGGCTGTTAAATATCGGCATTGGCTATGATGATGAAAAAATTGATCAGGTAAAAAAGTCAGGACTGGATGTTATTTTAAGGCCTATCAATTTCCCCGAATATAATGAAAAGCTGGCGGGTGTTTACAGAGCCGCTAATGAAAAATATGACCTAAAGCCAAGGATATATCTTCTTCACGGAAAAGAAGTGCTTGGATATCCCGGAAATGAAGATAAACTGTTAGATTATGTAAATGAAAAGAATATTGCCATTGGGTTAATAGAGAGTTCCACCCAAAGAGAGCATCTGGACGGAGAAGGCCTGAACAAGCTGGTGGAGGATTCGGGCTATAAAGGAATGAGAGCCTTCACAATGTGGGACTATATAAGGCAGAGAAACAAATATTATAACTATGAGGGTGCTGAGGAAATTGAGAATACAATGTTCAGAGCAATAACTGAGCGTAATATCAGGGCAATATATTTCAAGCCGTTTTTTCAGGAAGAGGATAGCAAAAAGTATTTAACCGATGCTGACGAATATGAAAGAACCTTCGTGAGCCTGGAAAACAGGCTTAATGACCATGGCATAACCCTTGGAAGGGCAGAGGCAATAAAGGAGTTTCACATAGGTTCGAAGAGAATGGCAATCCTGTCATTTGGAATTACTCTTGCCGCAGTTTTATTATTTATTAAAATGTTTAACATACATGGTAAAAAAGTAAATCTGCTGTATTTATTTAGTATTCCGGCAGCTATAATTCCTCTGATAATGAGAAATTTGGCTGAAAAGGGATTTGCTTTTGCAGCTGCGGTTGTTTTCTCGGGACTTGGAATATATTATTTTATGATGGAGGTCAAAAAAATATATGGCTCTCCCGAAAAATATTCTAAGCTTAAGGTTATGACTAATTCAACCAGGATTTTGTTGTGTTCGATTGCCATAGCTTTGGCGGGTGCAGTATTTTTGGATGCAGTGCTGGCAGATGTGAAGTATTTCCTTGAAATGGATATTTTCAGAGGAGTCAAATTTGCCCAGATTCTACCCTTTGGAATTTTTGTTCTAATATATTTAATTTATTTCTTAAACAAGAATGACGAGAGTTCATTTAAGAGCGTTGTTAATACAACTGTGGGGGTATTAAATAAAGATATTAAAGTTTATTATGCTATTGTTGCTGCGGTAATAGGTGTTGTAGGATATGTCTATATTTCAAGAACAGGTCATGAAACAAATATTCAACCTTCCAATATAGAAATGATTACAAGAAATTTCATGGAATATATATTGCTTGCAAGACCGAGAACAAAGGAATTTTTAATTGCATTTCCTGCAATTTTTGTGGCAGTATATGCGGCAGGAAAGAAATCTGAATTTTTTACAGGCTTGTTTATGCTTGCTGCAGCCATAGGAACTTCCTCTGTAATCAATACATTCTCACACATAAGAACGCCAATATACCTTTCATTTGCAAGGACATTGATTGCACTGGGATTCGGAATTGTCATAGGCTGTATGGCAGTAATTATAGCTGATTTGTTTTATAAAATACACATGAGGTTGCAGGAGAAGCTGAAGTGAAAAAAATATTGTTGGCTGGTTATTACGGATTTGGAAATTTAGGCGACGAAGCAATATTGGAAATGGCAATCAAACAAATCCTGGAGATCACGGATAGAGAAAACATCACTGTTTTATCAGGAAGCAAGGAAGTTACAAGGAAAAAATACAATATAAACACAATTGACAGATACAATGTATTTTCCATTATTGCCGGGCTTATGAAATCCGATGCCCTGGTTTTTGGCGGAGGAAGCCTTCTTCAGGATATTACAAGCAAGAGAAGTATACATTACTATTTGTTTCTTATAAGACTTGCCAAGATAATGAACAACAAAGTAATAATGCTCAGCCAGGGCATAGGTCCCATAGTAAGTGAAAACAGTAAAAATGCAGTGAAAAACACACTAAAACATATTGATTACATGACAGTCAGAGATAAATATTCCAAGGAGTTTCTTGAAAACCTCGGAATGGATAAGAATAAAATATTTTTATCCACGGATCCGGTTATAAATCTGAGGGCAGGAGAAAATCACTTGACTGTGCATAATGGGAAGAAGAAAGTCTGTTTTTCACTTAGAAACTGGAAAGATGCCAACGTAAGCCAAAAAATCAGCACTTTGACAGAAAGACTCATAAAAAATGATATTGAGTGTTGTTTTATTCCCTTTTATTATAATGAAGACCTGGAGCTTATTAATGAGGTTGAAAAAAATATAGGTGACAAGGCAGTATATTATAAAGAAAGGCTTACAACTAATGATGCCTTTGACATTATAAGAGACATGGATGTAATGGTGGGGGTAAGGCTCCATTCCCTCATATTTGCAGCAGCGGCAAATGTTCCTTTTGCAGCAGTATCCTACGATCACAAGGTTGACCATTTTGTAAACAGTCTGAACATGAAGGTTGTCTGCAGCATTGACAATATAGATACAGATGCTCTTTATGATGAAATTATGGATAAAATCAGCAATGAGGGTGTGGAAAAAATGAAGCTGTCTGAGGGAGTAGATGAATTAAGAGAACTGACTAAGATTAATTATAAAATTCTGAAGGAAATATAGTATGAATAAATTAAGTATAATGGGTGTCAGAATTGACAATAAAAATATGAACGAAGTAATTGACACTGTAAAAATGAAACTTGCTGAGAAAAAGCAGTATATTATATACACTCCAAACACCGAAATTATTATGATGTGCCAAAAGGATGAGGAATTCATAGGACTTCTTAACAGGTCGGATATAAATATACCTGATGGAGTGGGGCTAATATATGCTTCGAAAATAAAAAAGCATCCCTTGAAGGAGAAAGTTGCAGGCTATGATTTATCTGTAAATTTATTGAAGCTTGCAGATGAACAGGGATTAAAACTTTTTGTGATTGGCGGAAAGCCCGGAGTGGCGGAAACAGCTATGAAAAATGTTCATGAAGAATATCCGAACATTAAAATTGTGGGCGCACAACATGGATATTTCAAGGGAACACATTTGGGTCAAAAAGGTCATGAAGAAGAATTGAAGGTTATTGAAGCAATTAACAAAAAAGAGCCTGATATTCTGTTTGTGGGCTTTGGTGCTAAAAAGCAGGAGCAGTGGATAGAATACAACAAGGATAAAATTAATGCCAAAATCATCATCGGAAATGGCGGAACCTTGGACGGACTTGCAGGTAACGTAAAGAGAGCTCCGGAAATATTTATAAAGTTGGGGCTTGAGTGGTTCTACAGGCTTGTAAAGGAGCCTAAAAGGATTAAAAGGCAAATTCTGTTGCCTGTTTTCATGTTTAGGGTTTTGTTTGGAAATAAAAATATTGTTAAAGAAATTGAGTAGGAGGAAAGAAGCTTGAAGTTATTTATTGATACAGCCAATGTGGAAGAGATAAAAAAGGCAAATGATATGGGCGTTATATGCGGAGTAACCACAAATCCGTCTTTAATTGCCAAGGAAGGAAGAGTATTTGAGGAAGTTGTGAAGGAAATTACACAGATAGTTGATGGTCCCATAAGTGCGGAAGTTATAAGTCCTGATGCGGAGGGAATGATAAGAGAGGCTGTGGAGCTTGCAAAAATACATAAAAATATAGTTATTAAGATTCCTATGACCATTGAGGGGTTAAAGGCCGTAAAGGTGCTTTCAAGGGAATATATAAAAACAAATGTTACGCTCGTTTTTTCCTCCGCACAGGCATTGATGGCCGCAAGGGCAGGAGCAGCCTATGTGAGCCCCTTTGTCGGCAGGCTGGATGATGTGAGCAACAGCGGAATGGAGCTTATAGAGGAAATTGTGAACATTTTTAACAATTACGAAATAACCACGGAAATAATTGCGGCAAGCATAAGACACCCTATGCACGTAACACAGGCTGCCAGGCTTGGATGCCATATTGCTACGGTACCCTACAAGGTG
The DNA here is from genome assembly GCA_002409285.1 of Firmicutes bacterium UBA5227. GTDB lineage: Bacteria > Bacillota > Clostridia > Tissierellales > Sedimentibacteraceae > Sedimentibacter. The sequence goes on from DHUT01000072.1 coordinate 9,276, forward strand.
CTGGTTCAAATGACAAAACACCCTTTAACAGACAAAGGAATAGACCAGTTCCTGAAGGATTGGGAAACAGTACCAAAGAGATAAAGACATAAGGAGGTTTATATGAATAACGAAAATTTATGTGTCATAGCAACGAATATGCGAAGAAATATACTGACTATGGTTCATGGGGCAAAGTCAGGGCATCCCGGCGGTTCACTGTCTGCAGTGGAAATAATAACATACCTGTATTTTAAAGAAATGAACATAGAAGATCCGAAGGATGAAAACCGGGATCGCTTTATACTTTCAAAAGGTCACGGAGCACCTGTTTTATATTCTGCTCTCATGGAAAAAGGATTTATAAGCAAGGATTTAATCGGAACCCTTAGAAAAATAGATTCAAAGCTTCAGGGACATCCTGACATGAATAAGATTCCGGGGATTGAAGCATCCACAGGCTCACTTGGGCAGGGATTGGCAATAGCAAACGGAATGGCTCTGGCGTTTAAGCTTGATAATAAGAAAAACCGGGTATTTGCACTATTGGGAGATGGGGAGATACAGGAGGGCATGATTTGGGAAGCTGCTATGCTTGCAGGTCACTATCATCTGGATAATATGACGGCAATAGTTGACCACAACGGACTTCAGATAGACGGAAGAAACAGTGATGTTATGACTGTTGAACCAATTGACAAGAAATTTGAAGCTTTTGGATGGTATACAATTAAAGCAGACGGCAATGATTTTGAATCTCTTGAAAAAGCTTTTGAGGAAAGAAGAACCGTGAAAGACAAACCAGTGGTTATAATAGCAAAGACAACAAAGGGAAAGGGTTGTTCGTTTATGGAAGATCAGGCATCCTGGCACGGAAAAGCTCCAAATGACGAGGAATATCTAAAAGCAATGGACGAATTAGGGAGGTGCGAATAATGGCGAAGGCTACCAGAGAAGCTTATGGAGAAGCACTGAAAAAACTTGCTGCAAATAATCCGGATGTAGTTGTACTTGATGCAGACCTGTCAGGCTCAACAAAGACATCCGAATTTAAAAAAATAAGCCCTGAAAGGTTTTTTAATGTGGGAATTGCAGAGCAGGATTTAATTGGAACAGCGGCAGGAATGGCAATAGCCGGAAAGATTCCTTTCGCAAGCTCATTTGCAATGTTTGCTGTGGGAAGAGCATACGAAATAATACGGAACACCGTGGCATATCCTAAACTGAATGTTAAAATTGCTGCAACCCATGCCGGACTCACAGTAGGTGAAGATGGAGCTTCCCATCAGGCAATTGAAGACATCAGCTTGATGAGAGGTATCCCAAACATGACAGTAATTAATCCTGCTGACAGTATAGAAGCAGAACAGGCAGTACTTAAGGCTGCTGAAATTAAGGGTCCGGTGTATATAAGGCTTGGAAGAATGGCTGTTGAGGATGTATATGACACAGATTACAAATTCCAGTTAGGAAAAGGTGTTGAACTTAAAAAAGGCAATGACCTTACAATTATAGCAACAGGCATTATGGTTCAGGAAGCATTAAAGGCTGCAAAGAAGCTTTCTGAAGAAGGAATAGATGCAAGAGTTATAAATATACACACGATTAAGCCAATTGATAAGGAGATAATCATAACAGCCGCAAAAGAGACAGGAGCTATTGTTACTGCTGAGGAACACAGCATAATAGGAGGCCTTGGAAGTGCGGTGCTGGAAGTTTTGTCTGATGTATATCCGGTTCCCGTTAAAAGAATTGGTGTGTTGGATACATTTGGTGAATCAGGAAAGCCCTCTGACCTTTTGAAAAAATATCATCTCACCGAAGAAGATATTCAAGGGGCCTGCAGGGAGGCAATTAAGTTAAAAGAAAGAATTTAAAAAATTAAAAGCGCTGTAGTTCTACAGTGCTTTTTAGGTGAAATTATCGAATGAAATTGTTTTCTTTATCAAAAATGTGAATTAGTTTACATTGTGAAATGATGACAAAATTAGGTTGAAATTGTTAAAAATTTTTATTAATTTTATATTGACATTGGTATACTATCAAGGTATAATAACCAATTTGACATTTGTTGTTCTATGGTGTATACTAAATATATAGGAGGTAATTCTGATGTTTAGTTTAGGTGATAAGGTAGTATATCCAATGCATGGAGCCGGTGTTATTGAAACAGTTGAGAAAAAAGAAATACTTGGTGAAGTAAAAAATTACTATGTACTCAAGATGCCGATTGGTGAAATGAAGCTTATGATACCCGTTGATAATGTTAATAACATAGGCTTAAGAAGAATTATTGACAATGGTTTGGTAGGCAAGGTATATGAAATATTGAAGCAGGGTGCGGTATTAAATGATTCAAACTGGAACAAAAGATACCGGGATAATATGTTAAAAATGAAAACAGGGGATATATTTGAGGTTGCTCAGGTTGTTAGGGACTTAACATACCGGGACAGAGAAAAAGGTCTTTCGACAGGTGAGAAAAAGATGCTTGTCAGTGCAAAACAAATGATTGTAAGTGAAATTGCACTATCTACAAACAATGACGGTAATAAAGTTCAGGATTATTTGGACAATATAATTAATGAAGATGCGCTGGAGCAGTAACAATAATGTGCTTTAGTGCATATTTCTTTATTTACCCATAATTTAAGGTAAAATTAATAATAATTAAATATAATTTCAAGAAAATAGTATAGTCAAATAATAAAAAATATGTTACATTAAATAATATAGAAATATATGGGTATACTTAAAGGGAGGTGAGAAGATGTTAGATAAATTTATAAAAGCTGTTATTTCTGTAATCGGAGCATCACTTGGTGCTTTTGTCGGAGTACTGCTAAACCAGAATGATTTTCTTAAATTGCCTAATTATCAAAACGTTTTAGTAATAATTGGTATCAGCTTAGTATTTGGAATTATATTTTTACTTTTATCAACAAAAATCAAAAATATCAGTCTTGGAATAGTAGGTTCATTTGAAAGGGAGCTGCTGAAATTTTCAACAACGGATATTATTTGGGGTGCTGTGGGATTAATAGTTGGATTTGTTATTGCGTTCTTAATAAGCCAGCCATTTTCAGACATTAAATATGTAGGCACAATTGTTGCAATATTGTCATATTTTACATTTGGTTACTTAGGAATAAAAATTTCCACAAGGAAAAAGGATGATTTTGTATGGCCCCAAATAAATTTGAAGAAACAATCAACAAATAAGAAACAGGATAAAACAAAGAAAGAAATAACTTCACCCAAAATACTTGATACCAGCGTTATAATCGACGGAAGAATTTCTGACATATGTAAGACAGGATTTGTTGAAGGAACATTAATTATACCTGAGTTTGTACTGAAGGAGTTAAGGCATATAGCTGATTCATCAGATAGCCTTAAAAGAAACAGGGGCAGAAGAGGTCTGGATATATTAAATATACTCCAAAAAGATGATACGGTTCATGTTGTAATTGAATCAAAGGATTACGGCGACAACATCGAAGTAGATGTAAAACTTTTAAAGCTTGCAAAAGAACTGGGAGGCAAGGTTTTGACAAATGATTTTAACTTGAACAAGGTTGCAGAGTTTCAGGGAGTTGAGGTATTAAATATTAATGAGCTGGCAAATGCCGTCAAACCTGTTGTCCTTCCGGGAGAAGAGATGACTGTAATGGTGGTTAAGGATGGTAAGGAATCAGGGCAGGGTTTGGCATATCTGGATGATGGTACAATGATTGTGGTAGAAGGCGGTAAAAAATGTATCGGCGACTCGGTCGTGGTAACAGTAACAAGTGTGCTTCAGACAGCGGCAGGCAGAATGATTTTTGCCAAACTTAAAAATGTTATTAATAAGGCAGTATGAAAAAAGAAATAATAATTATTATTAAAGGGTGCTTAGAGCATCCTTTTTTGTTGTCGAAGTTTTAAAATTCCTATTTCAACAAATTAATGAATATTTGAAGTTATGGAGGTTAAACTAATTATATTATGATTTTAGGATGGGGATTATGATTATTGTTGTGATTAGAGCGATAGTTTTATATGCTGCATTGATGGTTTCTATGAGAATAATGGGAAAAGGAGAACTTGGAGAGCTTCAGCCTCATGATCTGGTTGTTTCTCTTATGCTTGCAGAGCTGGCTGTAATGCCCATGGAAGATCTGGGAGCACCCCTGATGCATGGCTTTATTGCAATAGCCACAATTATGTTTTTGCAGTGTTTTATATCATATATAACTCTAAAGAGCAATTATGCCAGAAAATTCATATGCGGAGCTCCCACTATTATAATTGACCACGGAAAGTTTAATGCTAAGGAAATGAATAAACTGAGAATTAACATGAATGATGTACTTGGTCAGATGCGTTTAAAGGGGTACTGCAGCATTGAAAACATAGACTATATTATTATGGAAACAAACGGAGAAATGAGTATTATTGCTCCTGATGATCCACCCGGAACAAAATGCAAGAGAATTCCTGTTACAACCATAGTTGATGGTAAGATATTGCATGGTAATTTCAAGAAATATAAGCTTTCTTATGAAGATTTTGAAAAAGAACTTAAAAAGAAAAAGTTAAAAACAAAACAGGTTTTATATGGATTTGTTGATGAAAATGAAAAATTTGTTTTTTATAAGAGGTAGCATATGAAAATGGTAGCAACATCTTTAATAGTACTTCTCATACTGATAGGAGTATGGATTTGGTTCCACTTTACTTCCATAGAACCTGTAACATCATTCTATTATGAAAAATTAGCGGAACTGTCGGATTTAATCGACGATGACCAATGGCGAAGAGCAGGTGCGGATATGCAAATTTATCACGACAAATGGGATGATACCAGAAACCTGTGGGTTTATTTCATAAATCAAAATGATGTAGACAGTATTGATTCATCAATTAAAAAATTAGTTTCCTTTATAAAAAATCAGGATAAAACAATGGCTCAAGCCGAAATTGAGCACTTAAGGGTACTGTTTAATGTAATTAAGGAAAATGAATGCTTATCTTTGGAAAATATAATGTAGTAGCCTGATTATATTCAATATCGTATCGATGTTTTCAATCAAAATACCGCATAATTTTTAAGTAAAGCTGTTGAACTTCCCGCTTCTAACGCTTCTAATGAATTTATTGCAGTATAAATCCTCATATGGTATAATAAGTACTATATAAAATTGATATGAGGTATAGTATGAGCAGATTTATGTTGAATGAACTTCATAAAGAAATATTACAAAGCCTGACAAAAAAAGAATTTCTAATGGAAATAAATATTACGGAAGAAAAGATACAGTCATATATTATTAATAAAAAATTTGTTAATAATCTTCTTATACTTATTAATAAAAAGCATTTGCTATGCAGGGATGTGTTAGATTTGTCATCCGATATAATGAATGATATGTGTACTGAACCTCCTGCGGATTGGCTCTCATACATATTTCAATATGTTTTGCATAAGTCATTTCCGGAAGCAATTACGATTAAACTTTATCCAAAATATGAAAGCAGTGTGCTCATATATTTGGAAATATTAAAAACTATACTTCGTCACGGGAAAAAAAGCGAAGCATTTGATAAATTTAATGACTTTGACTTTTTAACCGGGGATGAAATATTGGATTTGCCAAATCCTGATGAATATATAACCTTTCTTGACAAATTCGAAAAAAATTATATATATGAACTGATGATGTTGGACTATGAGGTTAACGGATATAATTCATTAAACCATGTTGCAGGTGTGCATTATGTAGCCATGCATGTGGCAAGGCAGTTGAAAAATGTGGGCTCTCATGTTAATCTTGGCATTGTATCCGGTGCTGCCGCAGGTCATGACATAGGCAAGTATGGATGCAAAGGCTCGGAAAAAAATAGAGTTCCGTATCTCCATTACTATTACACAGACCAGTGGTTTACAAAATATAACATGCCCGGTATAGGACTAATTGCCGCGAATCATTCCACATGGGATTTGGAGTTGGAAAATCTTCCGTTGGAATCTTTGATTTTGATATATGCTGATTTCAGAGTTAAAAATAAAGAAACAAAAAATGGATATGAGATGCATATATACGATTTAAGTGAATCCTTCAAGATTATACTGGATAAACTTGATAATGTTGATGAAGCTAAAGAAAAAAGATACAAAAGAGTGTATTCGAAGCTGAAAGACTTTGAAAACTACATAATACATGAGGGCATCAATACAGACCTTAAAAGCGAGGAGCCTATTCCTACAAAATTCATTGACTATGCACTTTTAGATGGCTGTGACGTGGTGGAGAATTTCAAATACATGGCTATTGAACATAACACCTCGCTGATGAGCAAGCTGAATAATGAGGTAGTTTTTTCAAACATGATTGAATCAGCAAGAAGTGAGCAAAACTGGCAAAACTTAAGATCATACCTGAATATACTGAGCGAATATTCTATTTACCTTTCCCAAAAGGAAAAAATATTTACGCTTAATTTTCTTTACGAGTTGCTTGTATACAGAGAAGGGGATATAAGGCGTATGGCGGCAAACCTTATGGGGAGTATTATAGTGACCTACGACCTTGAATATTCTAAAGAACTGCCCGGTGATGTTAAAATAGAATTGAATGACGAAGTTACAGGATTGTCTCTATGGGAAAAGCACCTTGGTTTATATCTCAATCCGGGATACAAGGTTACTGAAAATCACAAGGAATGGATTGGCTATTCGCTGAGAATATTTGTTAACTCGGTTATAAATTCTGACAAAAACAAAAGAAAGAAAGAATACTTGAATGTATTTTTAAATAGTTTGAAAACTGCTGATATAGAAAGTGCTGCAAGATTAAGTACATTGAATTCATTGCTGAGCATATCCATAGAGTTATATGAACCTGAACAATTGAACTTTCTGATTGAATATGCTTTGAGTTCAACTAATGACGATGCCCAGGATATAAGATTGATGGCAGTACAATTCTTCTGGTTGTTAGTAAAGAATAAAAATATTGTCAATGTACCATTAGATAAAATACATTATTACGTTTCAACTTTTTATGAATCAGACGGATTGTGCATAAATTATCTTAAAGGAAAGATTGCAAAAGAACTAAATTTGTCCTCTAAAATAATAAGCGCCTACAATGAACTTATGGAAAGCAGCAGGTATAAGACTTCGGATATATTCCTGAACAACCTGAAGACTGCAACCCCATGGAATGCCAAAACTATAAGTATTGATTTCATCATGGAAAATGTGAAGAATAAAAATGAAGCGTCATTGCTTCAGACAGCAACGCATCTGGCTAACCTGGTAAAAGTCAGTGCAAAGGAGTCTGTAAGAAATAAAGCGGGAAATTCACTTGTGGACATTGGTCCGCTGCTTTCGATAGATCAGAGGAATGAAATTGCGGTGGAACTTTTCAGGGGGCTTGAAATTGATGAGCTTCAATATGCCAGGTACATACCTGAATATCTGGGCAGATTTATTATGCTTTTACCCCCAAAGGAGCTGGATGAATTAATACAGGAATTGAACATTACATATAAGGGCACAAATTTTAGGGTAAGTGTACTTGTTATTGATACACTTGGTGTTGTGGTTCAGTATTATCCTGAATATCGTTCAAGATTCAGTGAAGATGAGGATGTTTACATCAACAGACTTAAAAATATACTTGGAATAATACTAAGCGGTCTTGCAAATTACAATGCACAGGTTAAGCAGGAAACCTTTATGGTTATAGGTCAATACATTTTTGGTTCGAAAATATTAGATTTAAAAGAAAAGCATAAAATCTTTCTGTTGATTTGCAAAAAGCTTCTAACATTAATAAATGAAAAAGAGTTGGGCGATTTATTTTTCTTTAACAATTCATCCTCATTTAATCACATATACAGGTTTATAAGTGATTATGAATTTTATTATAAGGATTTTGAGTTTAAGATAAATAATAAAATAGCGTTCTTTCCGGGTACATTTGATCCATTTTCGTCGAGTCACAAGGGTATTGTTACCGCAATCAGAAACTTGGGATACGAGGTATATTTATCTGTGGATGAATTTTCCTGGTCCAAAAAAGTGCAGCCGAGAATGATAAGAAGGCAAATAATAAACATGTCCATAGCAGATGAGATGGGAGTGTTTTTATTTCCCGATGATGTGCCTGTTAATCTGTCAAGTACAAACGATCTTAAATTGCTAAAGACTTTGTTCCATGGTAAGGATATTTATATAGTTGTTGGCAGCGATGTTCTGCAAAATGCAACCGCCTATAAATCCAGACCTACAAAGAATTCAATTCACAGCTTCAACCACATAGTGTTTAAACGAACACAGGACGATATATCCGGTTCTTCTCTGAAAAAAACAGAAGAAGCTAAAAACAGAATTAAGGGTGCAGTAGTTGAGCTTAAGCTTCCGGTATACCTGGAAGATATAAGTTCAACTCAAATAAGAGATAATATTGACAATAACAGGGACATATCAAATTTAATTGATTCTCTGGCGCAAAGCTTTATTTACGATAGAAATTTGTATACAAGAGAACCGCTGGATAAGAGTATATTAAAATCCAAACCATTTACAATTGAAATCATAGATGATTTAAGTCAGAAGATTGTTGATGAAATAGGGCACTATATCTTCATGCATACAAACTTGTATGAAAACATAGGAGAGAAGCTTATTTCTAAAAAAATAAAATTTTTAATTATAAGAGACAGCAAGAATTCAAATAAGCTTTTGGGATTTTCAGCATTTCACAAAATAAGTTCTTCAGAAATTTATGGAGAATTTCAAAGCCAGTACATTGCTAATTATCTAAGAGAAAGAACATCAGGCATGATAATAATAATTGATGGTATTTTTATAAATTCGAGTAAAATATATGATAATCTGGAGCAGATAATATTGACTGAAACTTTGGCATATTGTCTGAAAAATGATTTTACCTATGCTCTTTATTATAATATAGTGTCTAATACAGATAACGAAGCAGTACTTGAGACATTGGAACTGCAAGGATTTATAAAAATTGATGATGAGTACACAAATAAATCTGTGCATGCTGTTGATATGAAATTTCCCATATGCCTGACATTAAACATGGAAAGCTTCATAAAGGATCCCCTTAATGCAAATGCAAAAGTTCATGAAGCCGTCGTCGGTGCAAGGAAGAGGCTTCAAAAGGCAATGACAGAGCTATATCCCGGTTCACTGGTTTTATCAATAGACAACGATATGATAAATCAGACCCTTATAAACAAAATTTGCTGCATCAATAATGTAAGTAATGAAGTTCAGCTTCCAAGGTTATTAGGAGAAAATATGTGTGTTCCTTTCGGAAATATTTTAAAGGGAATGGTGGTTCCTAATACGGTTACTAAATCTCTGCATACTGAGAAAGTTTATTCCCCTGATGCAAAAGCATTTAAAATAACTGAATACCCATTTTATTCTCCTATAGAAATTCAGGTAAAGACAATAAAATCCTTTGAAAAACCTGTTATTCTTGTGGATGACCTCATGCACAAGGGATACAGAGTTAAAGAAATAGACCCGATTATGAAAAGATACAATATTGAGGTTAAAAAAATAATAGTTGGAATTATGTCCGGCAGAGGCAAGGAGCTAATGGAAATACAGGGAAGGGATTACGACTGTGCATATTTTATACCAAACCTGAGATTATGGTTCAATGAAAACCTCATGTATCCATTTTTAGGAGGAGATGGAATGTGGCTTAACAACGAAAACATGCTTAACCTGATACCATCAATAAATTTAATACTCCCTTATTATTCTCCCATGTTTATTAAAGGAGCTACTAATGAAGCAATATATAATTTGTCAATGGTAAGTCTCGAGAATTCCAAATCAGTACTTCAGGCACTGGAAACTGAATATCAGGAATTATATGAGAAAAATCTTACGGTGAAAAGGCTGGGAGAAGTGCTCATTTCTCCGAGGCTGCCATACCTTGGAGAAAACATATACTATGATTTAAACAAGGAAGCTTCAGGCTACATGGATGCAACCATTGAGATGCTGACAAAACTTGAAAGGATAATTTTGAAATAATGTTTTATTATAAGTATGAAGATAAATTTCTGTTTTCGCTAACAGATGATTATGGTTATGAAAGGTTAGACAATATTCCGGATAATTTAAGGGAGCTGTATTTTTTATACAAATCAGACAGAAATAAATCAAAAAAAACTTATGCAGTTTCACATGCTTCGGACATTTTTATAAAAGAGGAAAATCTGGATATGCTGAAATTAAAGGAGTCATATCATGAAATTCCGGAAAATATTGCAGAATTAATTGAAAAGAGAAAAGTTAAAGCTGTCAACACTGACTACGAGGACTATGAAGAATGTTTTCATATGCAGGATTTGCGAAAAAGTACAGTCAATATACTGGCTCTCGGAGATGTAGGGAGTACGCTTTTAACAGGACTTAAGCTACTTGGGGGCAATGCAGTCAGCAGAATAGGGATATATGACAGAAGTCCTGAAAAGGTGCAAAGATGGGAATATGAAATGAACCAGGTATCATATCCCTCTGACTTCAATGCTTTACCGGAAGTTAAAGGTATTGATAAAGACCAGCTCTTTGATTGCGATATATTTGTATTTTGTGCTTCAAAAGGGGTTCCTCCCGTTGGCTTTGAACAATCCGAACAATCTAAACAAGTGGATGTACGAATGGTTCAGTTTGAGGAAAATGCAAAGCTGATTAAAGAGTATGCCTCAATGGCCGGAGAAAAAGGTTTTAAGGGTATATTTGCTGTGGTATCAGATCCGGTGGATTTACTTTGTAATGTTGTACTTAAAGAGAGCAAAGGAGTTCTTGTTCCCGAGCAGATAAAAGGCTACGGTTTGGGTGTGATGAATGCCAGAGCTGCATATTATTCTAAAAAATACAGTAAATACGCATCCTACCTAACAGAAGGTAGAGCCTTTGGTCCTCATGGCAACGATCTGGTAATCGCTAACAGCATAACAAATTACAGTGACAGTATATCTAAGGAGTTGACAAGGCTGACTGTTGAAGCAAACCTGAAAGTAAGGGAAACCGGATTCAAACCATACATAGCACCTGCCCTGTCATCAGGAGCAATTGCAATAATCTGTACATTGGAAGGAAAGTGGCACTACAGCTCTAACTACCTCGGGGGAGTATTTATGGGAGCAAAAAACAGAAATCTTACCTCAGGTCTGGAAATAGAAAAAATTGATATACCTGCCGAACTGTTCATGAGGTTGCAGGCAACTTACGATAAGTTGAAAGAATGTTCATAATTGAAGGGGATGAAGTTTTGAAGGAACTAACTGTTTTGATGCCGGGAGAAATATCAGACAGACTCAAAAAAATGCTGGAATATTCAACAAAAGGGTACAATGCAAGCATAATCAGGACATCTGATGAAATTATGTGTTTAAAAAACAGAAAAATATTATTTGCTGTAGAGCTAAGTGATATGGGAATTAATATTGAACTTTTTAAAATGCTTAAAAAAATAAGGCTCTCAGGCAATAGTTTCATGGAGAATTCTTATGGAAGTATATTAATTAATACAACAAGCGAATTGTTTTCCAGGGACATTGCGCGAAAAATCATTATGTATGCCAACCTTGCCGGATGTATGTTTCCAGGAAGACCACTTTCGGAGGCAACAGGTTCACTGAGAAACTTTAATACCCAGAAAAAGATAGTTCCTCATTTAAGTCTTGAAGAGATATGCCTCGAAGACAGCAAGAATGCTGTTGAAAGACTGATGAATTTTAAGATAAAGAAGCTTTTCAATCCCAAAATATTAGTACTTCATTCAAGCAATTACGAGACATCCAATACTCTTTCACTTTGGAAAATGGTAAAAGACAATCTTTCTGACTATGACATTAATGAAATACACATTGAAAACGGCTCTGTAAGAGACTGCAAGGGATGTTCTTACAAGGCGTGCAAGCACTATTCCCAAAGCACCAACTGTTTTTATGGGGGAATTATGGTTGAAGAAGTATATCCAGCCATTATTAACTGCGATATTATGATAATGCTTTGTCCCAATTACAATGATTCCATAAGCGCAAATTTGTCGGCAGTCATAAACCGCCTGACTGCACTTTTCAGGAAAACTAAATTTTACGACAAGTACTTCTATGCTATAATCGTTTCCGGATTCAGCGGAAGCGACATAATTGCGCAGCAGCTCATAAGCTCACTTAACATAAACAAGACATTTATGCTTCCCCCAAAATTTGCATTGATGGAAACAGCCAATGATTACGGCGAAATAGAGAAAGTGGAGAATATACAAGATAAAGCAAAAGAATTTGCCGAAAACATAAAAAGGTGTGTGGAGAAATAGGCAAATTATGTAGATAGAGGAGATGTTGTTTTAGCTGAATAAAAATAAGCCCTCCACCTGGAAAGCTATTTTTGAAATTCAGTTAATCGGGATGACAAGATTCGAACTTGCGGCCCCTAACACCCCATGCTAGTGCGCTACCAAACTGCGCTACATCCCGAATACTTATCTATTATAAACGATAAAATCTGATTTGTAAAGATAAAACATTTTAAAATTTTCGTCTTGCAATTTATAATATATTCTGTTAAAGTTTATATATCCATCACTTACAGATGGGTAAATAAAACATAAGGATGTAAATAATATGAATCCCGCCTTTAGAAGTTAACACCATAAATCTTTAGGATGAATTTTTAAAAATATCGGTTACAAATGC
>DHUT01000021.1:0-23412 GCA_002409285.1 Firmicutes bacterium UBA5227
CTCCCTTTATAATGTTATAATCTTATGGTGGAGACGGACGGGATCGAACCGTTGACCTCTTGAATGCCATTCAAGCGCTCTCCCAGCTGAGCTACGCCCCCGAAATTCCGGTAACAAACGTTGAATCTATTATAACATAACCGGGTGTTTTATCAACCTCTTTTTAAAATTTTCAATAAGAAGATTTTTGACTGCAAATATTAACGAGGAGCAAGGCGTTATTCCAAAAGGTAATATATCTGTATTGTAATAGAAAAATTAAAATGGTATAATTACTGGTAATTCTACTTAGAGGTGAATGTGTGGAAATAGATGTAATGGCAGTCAATGCTAAAAATGATGATAATCTGACAAGCAGGCTTATATCCCAGCACGAAAATTTCATATTGAAATGTGCTTCCGCTGCGGCTCGGAGCTATATTTCAAGAAGTGATGATGAATGGCCAATTGCTTTGGCGGCTTTTGCAGAGGCGATAAGTAATTATTCCCCAAATAAGGGAAGTTTTTTGAATTATGCCGAACTGGTGATAAGAAGGAGAATAGTCGAGTACATAGGGGGCAAATCCAGGTTTGCTCCGGAAACTTGGTCCATGCAACTGCTGTCTGACTCTAAAATCGAACAGGATTCAATGAACTTAGAAGCTGTAGGAGAAGCTGCTATTTCTGCAGAAGAAAATAATTCGTTGAAGTTGGAAATATATCTTATAAATGAAATTTTATATGGACATGGTTTTTCATTCATGGATTTGACTGATTGTTCTCCAAAGTCTAAGAGGGATAAAAAGTTATGTGCCAGGGTAGTGGCATTTGTGATAAATAATCCTATATTAACAAGCAAGATGAAGGTAAAAAGACAGTTTCCGCTGAATTTAATTATAAAAAACACAAGGGTATCTCGTAAATTTCTGGAGAAGCATCGAAAATATATAGTAACTGCAGTAGAGATAATGTCCGGAGATTATGAAAATTTATCCGTATATATGGAGTATATTAGTGAGGAGATTGAGAAATGCAGGCAGTTATAGTTGAAGTTAAAGACAGAGCTGCTGCTGTCTTATCTGAGGATGGCAGAATATTAAAGATAAGAAATAAAAATTATGTTATGGGGCAGGAAATTAAATTAAAAAATACTGCCAAACATATAAAACTGTCGGTTATGGCAGTCGCGTTTTTAGCAATTCTGACAGCACTAATATGGTCATATTATAATTTTAAATAAAAAATATACTGTATAAATAGGGGTTAAGGTAGAGGGTAATCGAACATGATTGAAATAGGAGTAAGTAATTTAACCAAGCTTTATGGCGTTGATAAAATTTTTGAAAATGTAACCTTTGATGTAAAAACAAAGGATAAAGTAGGCTTAATCGGACGAAACGGCACTGGAAAAACAACATTGATGAAAATTCTTGCAGGATATGAGGATTATCAAAATGGTCAGGTGAACAGGAGAAAAGGATTGACAACAGGTTACCTGGAGCAGATACCAAGCTATGATGACAGCAGCATAGCTCTGGATGTCTTAAACGAAGCTTTCAGCAACCTGAACGAAATGAAGTTTCAAATGGAACAGCTTGAAAAATCCTTTGATAAATTAAAAGATAGTGAACTTGAATACGCAATTGCGAAGTACAGTTCTTTGCATGACATATATGAAGCTTCAGACGGATACAATACTGCAGAAAAACTGAACAGAGTGCTAAACGGTCTTGAAATATCTGAACGTATGCAGAAAAGCCGGTTCAGCATGCTTAGCGGCGGCGAAAAAACAAGAGTAATATTAGGAAAGATATTATTGGAGGAGCCTGAACTTTTGCTTCTTGATGAGCCTTCAAACCACCTGGATATTAAATCGGTGGAGTGGCTTGAAGAATATCTGCGTGCCTATAACGGAACAATAATAATGATATCCCACGACAGATATTTTCTGGACAGGGTTGTTGATAAGATTATAGAATTAGAGCCTGACGCTGCACAGACTTATTACGGCAATTATTCAAAATATGCGGCTGAAAAAGAGCTGAGGTTTTTGCAGGCAATGAAAGAATATGAAAATCAGCAGAAAAAAATAAAAAAGATGGAAGAGCAGATTCAGAGATACCGTATATGGGGAGAGATGCGCGACAGTGATAAAATGTACAAAAGAGCCAAGGAATTAGAGAAAAGGCTTGAAAAAATAGATAAAATAAATAAACCGGTCATTGATAAAAAAGCTGCCGATTTTAAAGTAACCGGTGTCGAAAGAACGGGGAAGCAGGTAATAAGTGTTGATAATATAGGGAAATCCTTTGGTTCAAACAAATTGTTCAATAATGTGAGCTTCACCTTGTTCTACAAGGACAGCCTCTGTATTTTAGGAGAAAATGGTACGGGAAAGTCAACAATTTTAAAAATTATATTAAACGAAATTGATCCTGATTTCGGAGTAGTAAAAATAGGTTCAAATGTTAAAATAGGATACCTTCCTCAGGAGGTAAGCTTTGACAAGGAAGACATTTCAATAGTAGATTATTTTTCTTACTATTACGGGATTTCTCTGGGAGAGGCAAGAAAGGAGCTCGCAAAGATTTTATTTACGGGAGAGGATGTTTATAAGCACATCAGCACCCTGTCCGGTGGGGAAAAATCAAGGCTGAAGCTGGGAATGCTGATTTATGAAAAAGTAAACACACTGATACTGGATGAACCTACAAATCACCTGGATATTGAGTCGCGGGAGGTTTTGGAGGAAAGTCTCACCAATTATGAAGGCACATTGCTGTTTGTGTCCCATGACAGATATTTCGTTAATAAAATTGCAACCTGCATAGGTGAAATTTCTAATAAAGAATTTATGATTTACGAATACGATTATGAGGGATATAAGCAGGAAAAGATGAGGATCATAGAAAGGAAATCTGCCATTGCGGAAGAAAAAAGGGAGAAGGATGTTTCACTTAGCAAAGAAACGTATATAAAGAAAAAAGAAGAGCAAAGAGCTGATGAGAAAGCTAAAAGAGACTTGGCGAGAATGGAAAACAATATCTTACAAACCGAAAATAAAATTATAGAATTAGAGAAGCTTCTTAATTCAGATTCTTCCCAATGGGATTTAACTGAGTATAATGATAAATATAATGAATATATTAATCTAAAGACAAAAATAGAGAAGATGTATTCTGAATTGGATAGCCTTTTAGCAGGGGTATAGTTATGATTGATTTTATTATTAAAAGATTCATAAAGGATTATGAAAATGTAAGAGAATCGTCTGTCAGAGAAGCCTACGGCAAACTTGGAAGCGTGGTTGGGATTTTCGCCAATGTTATTTTAAGCCTAAGCAAAATAGCTGTAGGTTCTATATTCGGCAATATTTCCATAACGGCAGATGGAGTTAACAATTTATCTGATGCGGGTTCTTCCGTAATAACATTTATCGGTTTTAAAATGTCCGGAAAGCCTGCAGACAAGGATCATCCCTTCGGGCATGCGAGAATTGAATACCTGACAGGTCTTGCGGTCGGGGTAATAATATTGCTTTTGGGAACTGAGCTGATAAAATCCTCTTTTGAAAAAATAATAAACCCCGGGACCTCAATTTTTTCATGGGTCATGGCAGTGGTTCTTGCCCTTTCCATTGCAGTTAAGCTTTGGCTGAACTTCTTCGATTCCAGGCTTGCAGAAAAAATTTCATCTTCAACCATGAAAGCAGCCGCCATGGATTCAAGAAATGATGTTATGGCAACTACAGCTGTTCTTGTTTCAATTTTTGTCGCAAAATTTACCGGACTTGAAATAGACGGATACATGGGCGTAATAGTGGCATTATTTATTCTATATTCAGGGTATTCAATATTGAAGGATATACTAAACCCACTCCTGGGAGAAATGCCAGATCCTGATTTTGTTGAAAAAATTGAAAAAAAGATTTTATCCTATGAGGGCATACTCAATATTCATGATCTGGTAATACACAATTATGGTCCCAACAGATATTTTGCCACTGTTCATGCAGAAGTTGACGCAAAGGAAGATATACTTAAATCGCATGATATGATAGACAATATTGAAAGAGACTTTGCCAGAGAATTAGATATTAATTTAGTTATACATTTAGATCCTGTCATCACAAACGACGAAAAAATTAACCAGCTAAGAAACATGACGGGTGAAATTATAAAAGAAATAGATGAGGCACTTACCATACATGATTTCAGAGTCGTGGAAGGAGAAACTCACACTAATTTAATATTTGACGTGTTAGTACCTGCAGGATATGAAACAAAGTCAAGCGATCTGGTCAGGAAAATAGAGAAATCAATAAAATCAGTAAATGAAAATTATTACGTGGTTGTAACGGTTGACAGAAATTATGTCTCTACATACATGAATGACCCTAAAATGCTATAGCTATGGGTGCAGGTTAGGAAGGCTGAAAGCTGATGCATGAAAATATCAATGCATAGGGCTATGCAGAGGTTCAGAGGGCGTAATACGCCCTCTGACATGTGATCATTATATCAGCGTTTGTTGCTGCATCCAAGTACATCTCTCATTTTGTGGGCAACCATATCCCTTATGGCCGTCCTTCCGGGACCTAAATATTTACGAGGGTCAAACTCAGACGGATTTTCCACAAATAACTGTCTGATGCAGGCTGTCATCGCCAGCCTCAGGTCAGTGTCAATGTTAATTTTGCAGACACCCATCTTGGAAGCCCTTCTTAACATTTCCTCAGGAACACCTGCTGCTCCGGGGATTTTTCCACCGTATTTATTGCACAAGTCAACAAATTCTTTTGGAACTGAAGACGAGCCGTGCAGAACCAGAGGAAACTCAGGAAGCAATTTTGAGATTACTTCAAGCCTTTCAAAGTCCAGGCTTGGGTCACCTTTGAATTTATAGGCTCCATGGCTTGTTCCAATAGCTATTGCCAGTGAGTCAACTCCTGTCCTTTCAACAAATTCCGCCGCCTGCTCAGGGTCTGTGTATGTAGCATCCTTGGTGTTTACCTTAACCGCATCCTCAACACCCGCTAATTTCCCAAGTTCAGCTTCGACCACAACGCCTTTGCTGTGTGCATATTCAACAACTTGCTTTGTCAGCGCTATGTTTTCTTCAAAAGGATGCTTTGAACCGTCAATCATAACCGATGTGAATCCGTCGTCTACACACTGCCTGCAGATTTCAAAATCCTCACCGTGGTCTAAATGAAGGCAAATGTCAAGACCTGTATCCTCTATTGCGGCCTCCACTAACTTTCTTAAGTAGACAGGATTGGCATATTTTCGTGCTCCGGCAGAAACCTGAAGTATTAGCGGTGCATTTTCCTGCTTTGCGGCCTCTACTATGCCCTGAATTATTTCCATGTTGTTAACGTTGAAAGCACCCACGGCATAATGACCTTCATACGCCTTCTTAAACATTTCCTTAGTTGTTACAAGAGACATTTTGATTCCTCCTAATAAATTATAATTCAGAAATGTGTTATACTATTGATATATTTATTATACTACATCTATATATAAAAAACACCAACTATTTCAAGGAATTTTAGAAACGATTCTTCACTCCTCCTCAGAATGATACTGAGTTAGCAGTAATACGTAGAAATATCAATAAATTAAAAGTAAATAGAAGATTTTTATGGTAAAATCCAAATATTTAAAGAAAATAAATGTATATTGAATAAAATGGCACTTGAAAACATCCATGTTAATAGGTATTATATACACTATAAGTGTTAGCACTCTATGACGTCGAGTGCTAACAACGATCTGGATAATAATTATATTAAATAAAATGGGAGGAATAAGTCATGACAGTAAGACCATTAGGTGAAAGAGTAGTAATTAAAATGGCAGAAGCAGAAGAAAAAACTAAAAGCGGCATAGTATTGCCAGGTTCTGCTAAAGAAAAGCCTCAGGTAGCAGAGGTTCTTGCAGTAGGAGCAGGAATCACTTCTGACGAAAAGAAAAAAGATGAAGTAAAAGTTGGAGATAAAGTAATTTTCTCTAAATTTGCAGGAACAGAAGTTAAGGTTGATGACGAAGAATTAATTATAATTAAACTATCTGATGTTTTGGCAGTTATAGAATAAAATAGGAGAGGTATATAAAATGGCAAAAATAATTAAATTTGATGAAGATGCTCGCCGCTCAATGGAGAAAGGCGTTAATACACTTGCTGATACTGTAAAAGTTACACTGGGACCTAAAGGAAGAAATGTTGTATTACAAAAATCATTTGGTTCACCTGTTATTACTAATGACGGTGTTACAATAGCAAGAGAAATAGAATTATCAGACCCTTATGAAAATATGGGAGCTCAATTAGTTAAAGAAGTTGCTACAAAGACAAATGATGTGGCAGGAGATGGTACTACAACAGCAACACTGTTAGCACAGGCAATAATAAGAGAAGGTCTAAAGAATGTAGCTGCAGGTGCCAACCCTATGGTACTTAGAAGAGGAATCCAGGCAGCAGTTGATTCGGCAGTGAACGAACTTAAGAATGCATCTAAAAAGGTTGAAACTTCAGAAGAAATTGCACAGATTGCTTCAATATCAGCAGGAGATGACGAAATAGGAAAATTAATTGCTGATGCTATGGATAAAGTAGGCAAGGACGGCGTTATAACCGTAGAAGAAGCAAAGACCATGGGAACAGAGCTTGACGTGGTTGAGGGTATGCAGTTTGACAGAGGATACCTGTCTGCATACATGGTAACAAACACAGAAAAGATGGAAGCTGTTCTGGATAATCCATATATATTAATTACAGACAAGAAAATTTCAAACATTCAGGAAATTCTACCTATACTGGAACAAATCGTTCAGACAGGAAGATCTCTTGTTATCATAGCAGAAGACATAGAAGGTGAAGCACTGGCGACACTTGTTCTTAATAAACTGAGAGGAACATTCAACTGTGTTGCTGTAAAAGCTCCTGGCTTTGGAGACAGAAGAAAAGATATGTTAAAAGATATAGCTATTTTAACAGGAGGAGAAGTTATAACTGAAGAATTAGGCTATGAACTGAAAGATACAACCATAGATATGCTTGGTAATGCCGGAACAGTTAAAATAGATAAAGAAAACACAATAATTGTTAATGGTTCAGGTTCTCAGGAAAAAATTTCTGATAGGGTAAAACAAATCAGAGCTCAGTATGAAGAAACAACTTCAGAGTTTGACAAAGAAAAATTACAGGAAAGACTGGCTAAATTAACAGGCGGAGTAGCAGTAATAAACGTTGGTGCAGCTACTGAAACTGAAATGAAAGAAAAGAAACTAAGAATCGAAGATGCTTTAAATGCAACAAGAGCTGCAGTTGAAGAAGGCTTGGTATCAGGAGGCGGCGTTGCACTTTTATCAACTACTAAGGCAGTAGCTAAAGTAGCGGAATCATTAAAAGGCGACGCAAAAACCGGAGCAAAAATAATCGAAAAAGCACTGGAAGAACCTGTAAAACAAATAGCTACAAACGCAGGACTTGAAGGCTCGGTTATAGTAGAAAAATTGAAAAACAGCGATAAGGGAATAGGCTTCGATGCGTTAAACGAAAGATATATAAATATGATAGAAGCAGGAATAGTTGACCCTACTAAGGTGGTAAGGTCAGCACTTCAAAATGCTTCAAGTGTGGCATCAATGCTGTTAACCACAGAAGCAGCGGTTGCAGATGAACCGAAAGACGAAGAACCCGCAATGAACCCAGGTATGGGCGGAATGGGCGGAATGGGCGGCATGATGTAATAAAGCCGTCAACGTTGATTTCAAAGACTGTGAATAGTAATAAATAATAAATATAAAAAAGATTAAAAATTTGTAAGAATTTTTAGTCTTTTTTTATATTTAACTAAAATTTTATCCAAATATGCCGATATCATAATATGAAATAATATAATGAGGTGATTTTTGTGCAGGATAAAGATAATATGTTATATGGTGATTTTGATTTAGACGAAGATACATTGAAGGATAAGTATCTTACATTTTACACAGATAAGCAGCTATTTGGTATTTCAATAGCAGACGTTGTTCAAATAGTAGGAATGCAAGAAATTACTGCAGTTCCGGAATTTCCTCACTATGCCAGGGGAGTAATAAATCTTAGGGGAACGATTATTCCGATTATAGATGTGAGACTGCGCTTAAAGAAAGAGGAAATAGCATATGATGAAAGAACATGTATTATAGTTACAAATATAGATGGTTCCTTCATAGGATTTATCGTTGATTCTGTAAATGAAGTCATAAATATATACAAGGATGATATTTCAAGCCCTCCCCAGATGGGTAATGATTACGTGAATACGTATATAACGGGAATTGCCAAATTAACTAACGATATTGTCCTGCTGATAGACTTGAAAAGGATTTTAAATGAAAAAGAATTGGGACTCATTACAAATATAGAGTAGTTGTCCAAGGGGGCAGAGATGAAAAAACCTAAAATTAAAAAAATTAAAAATAATATAAAAAATGAATCAGTAAAAAATAAAAAAAATAGAATTAGGGAAAGAAAATTCAAAATTTCAAATATCAAAATAGCACCAAGGATAATAATGGGCTTTGCTGTAATGATGCTGATGTTTGCAATAACCACAGGGTTTTTACTTTATAAATTTAACAGTGTGGCTTCAGTTATCAACAGCTTTTACAGCGAATGTTATGAGGTGGAGGTGCTGTCCTGGAAGACAAAACTTGCACTGAATCAGGCGGAAGAGGCCGTATACAAGGCAACATCTTCAAAGAACAAAGCAAATGTTTCAGATTATGCGAAAGAAATTACCAACAGTGTTAAAGCTGCCGATGAATATTATCAGCAATTAAAACCAAATTTAGTGAATTTCCCCACCGTAGTTGAGCAGCTTGATAAAGATTTCACCTCAGCAACAGATATCAGCAATAACCTTGCGAGACTTTTGCTTGGAAGCAAAAATTCAACTGCACTTCAGATAGTGGATCAGGAATTGATACCGGTACTAAATTCAATTAACAAAGCAATGGATGAAGTAAGCAAAAACCTTGATATTATTGCCCAAAATTTCGTCGTGAGCTCAAATGAATCCTCCGGGAATTCTAAGACACTTTTAGGTTTCTTATTCGTATTCCTAAATATTATTTCACTAATTTTAATATTGGTTGTTATCAGAAGTATTAAAAAACCTATAAAGGAAATTACTGAAGCGGCAAATGCCATAGGAAGTGGAAACTTAAACTACAGGATAAACTATTCCTCAAAGGATGAGCTGGGTGTTGCAGCCAAGACAATAAGCGATGCCATAGAAACACTGAAGCTTTATGTAGGTGAAATAGACAGAGTATTAGGTGAAATGTCACATGGAAATTTGACAGAAGACATTAATGTTGAATTTATAGGGGGATTTGCTCCCATAAAAAGTTCTATTGAGCAAATATCATCTTCATTTAACGAAACCATGAAAAATATAAATGAAGCAGCTGAACAGGTTGCCAGTGGCGCCAATCAGGTTTCAGGCGGTGCCCTTGTACTGTCACAGGGAACTGCCGAACAAGCAAGCTCAATTGAGGAGTTATCTGCCACAATTAATGAAATTTCCGAACAAATAAAAATTAATGCAGGGAATTCAATAAATGTAAGTAAGATTACTCAAAGTGCAGCTGAAGGAGTTGTAAATAACAGTAAACAGGTTGAAATGATGACCGAAGCAATGTATGAAATAAAGAAATCAACAAATGAAATATCAAAAATAATTAAGGCAATTGACGACATAGCATTCCAGACTAATATACTTGCTTTGAATGCAGCTGTTGAAGCGGCAAGAGCAGGATCTGCAGGCAAAGGCTTTGCGGTTGTTGCCGATGAGGTAAGAAATCTGGCTTCAAAAAGTGCGGAAGCTGCAAACAGTACGGCATTTTTAATTGAAAATTCAATCAAATCTGTTGACAAAGGAACAAAAATTGCAGATGAAACAAAGGAATCAATAAATTCCATGGTTCAAGACATCAGAAAATCGGTAAAATTAGTTGATGAAATTTCCGAAGCAACAACCGAGCAGGCTCAGTCTATTGAACAGATAACCAGTGGAATAGAACAAATATCTTCGGTAGTTCAGTCTAATTCGGCTACTGCTGAAGAAAGTGCGGCATCCAGCGAAGAACTCAGCGGACAATCAAATCTGCTGAAAGAATTAGTGGAGAAGTTCGAATTAAAGGCTGACGCCTTAATATAAGGAGCAGAAAATGAGCTATGAAGTAGATGAAGTTATGGAAGAAATTGATTTTCCGTGGTTAATATTTAAGTTAAGCAATAATGTATATACTGTAAACAGCAAGTTAATAACCTCTATAGTTATTATGCCTGATGAAATTACTTTCATTCCCAATGTTGCGGAATATATGTCAGGGTTGATACATATGAGAGGGAATGTTGTTCCTCTGATAAACCTGAAACTGTTGTTCGGAATAGAATCTGGAAAAGAAAACCTTGATCCGGAAGGTCCGGAAGGAATGAAGAAAATGGTAATAGTTTTGGAAAAGGATAATTCTTTTGCAGGCTTCATAGTAGATGAGGTTTTATCGGTGGAAAATATAACTGCATTTGAAGAAACCGAAGAAATAAGAAAGCTATATAAAAACAGCTTTGTAAAAGGTGTTGCAAAAGGTCAAAAAAACAACGATGTTCTATTGATTTTAGATGAAGAAAGAATAATAAATATGTCGTAAACAGCTGCTGTTTGCAATCAAAAATTTTTATTAAAATAAAGGCAAAGCTCTTTGTCTGAGACGTAACCGAAGAGTCCTCTGCATTTATGAGATTCATCAGGTTACGTATTCAGAATGGCACTGAATAATTACCATAAATTATAAATTATAAATTTAAACTAAATTTTTTTAAGTTAATGACGAATATTATTTTAGAATATATGAACAGGGGTAATTTTTATGAAAATTCAAAATATCAGCAATTATGTAAATTATAATTGCAGCACCAAGTCAGTTAAAAATGAAGAGACAGCAAAAACAAACAAATATGATGTAATAGACATTAAAAGCAGGATTGAGGATAAAAATAACGGTGCGGATATTGCATTGATAAAAAGAAAAATTGCGGCAGAAATTAACGGAGAAACAAAAGCAGATAAGCTTATGAGAATTAAAAACAGCATTGATAATAATGACTACCATGTAGATGTGGAAGAGATAACCCGTAAAATGCTACTATAAGGAGTAATGTATGAATCCACTATATGATTTGCTTAAAGGAAGCACACAGTTATACAGTAAGCTTTTGGAACTGGAACATGAAAAGTATGATGCAGTTATTAAGGCTGACGTTGAAGTGCTGGATGACATAGTGTCAAAGGAACAGGCCTATTACATGAAAATGAGGGGCGATGAACAAAAAAGAGAGAAGCTCTTAAAAGAGATGGGCTTCAGCGGCAAGACCATGCGGGAAATAATTAACATGTCACAAGGCGAAGAAAAAGACAGGTTAAATGATGTATATAATGAACTTAACGGGTTGTTAAAAGAAGTAAAAAAAATTAACGGAATGTGCAAGACTCTTATAGAAGTAAGGCTTCGCAGGGTTGATAATGCCCTGAGTCAGTTGGGAGAAAAGGAAAACACATATACTGAAACGGAACACAAGAACGGTAATGCTAAAAGCCTGATATTTTCCAAAAAAATTTAGCCGTGCAATTCAGATAATTCAGATAATTTAGATAATTTAGATAATTTAGATAATTCAGATAGTGAGGAGATAAAATATGCTTAGACCTACCTTTTTAGGATTCAGAACAGCAACCAGCGGATTAAAGGTAAACCAGAGCGTTATGGATGTTATAGGACAGAATATTTCAAATATCAACACAAAGGGATATACAAGACAGCGCCTGGATACAACATCTCTTGCTTTTAATACAAGCAGCATCAAATTCGGTCCCACAGGTGTGGTAATTGGTCAGGGAGTCAATGCAAACGGCACCAGCCAGTTCAGGGATCCGTTTTTAGACCTGAGGTACAGAACCCAGGCTGCCAAGGCAGGAAGTGAACAGGTGCAGACAGAAGCATTGGGGGATCTGGAAAAAATAATGGATGAAATTAATAATGACAAGATTAACGAGCAGTTTTCCCACCTGGTTGAACAATTGCGCAACCTGACCAGCAATCCCTCAGACCCGGTTATGGAGGGAGTAGTACGTACATCAGCACAAATGCTTACTCAGATGTTCAACAACTACTCAAACCAGATAGATACTGTAAGAGACCAGCAGCTTAATTATCTTGAGGATGGAGCAATCGTGAGAGTCAACCAGCTTATGGAGAATATCTCAAAATTGAATAAGCAGATAAGAGACGACAATTTGAGCGGTAATCCGGCTCTGGAGCTGAATGATCAGAGGAACCTGCTCATAGATGAGCTGGCGGATTATATGGATATAGAGGTTGTAACAACACCGTTGCCTATTGGTGCAGGTAAGACAATTGACGAGCTGTCTATTGTATTGAGAGGACAGACGGATGCTGACGGAAAGAGCATAAAGCTTGTTGACAATGATCAGTTTGGAAAATTGGATATTGATAAAGTTAATTCGACAGACGATAAGGTTATGTTGAAATTCACAAAAATAGATGGAACAACCGATTCGGACTTTAATTCAAAGATTAAGGGTGGTCAGATAGAAGGTTACCTTAAAATTTTAAACGGTAAAGGCGATTTTGCCACAGGGACTGACAATTTTGAAAAATCCCAGGGCGTTTTGTATTACAGGAGCATGCTGGATACACTGGCAAGTACATTTGCCAATGAAATGAACAAGTTAAACATCTCCAAGGAGATCAGTGATATTCCTGCTCTTGATGCAGATGGAAACCAGGTCAAGGATGCAGAAGGTAATCTTATGTATGAACATCCACTCTTTTGGTCGGATGAGGCAGAAATTACTGCAGGAAGTATTAAAATTTCACAGGCGTGGCTGAAGTCAACCGGTTCATATCTAATAAACAAAAACACACCTTCGGAAGGTAATGATGATACAGGCGCAACCGACAACATACTTAAAATGATAGACTTATTCAATAAAGACCATGAATTCAAGACTCCGGGTGGAGTTGACATATTCAAAGGGAAGATTCAGGAATTTCTGGCTCACACAATAACCAGGCTGAACCTGCAAAAGGCAGATACTCAGACCTCCTATGATGCATATGCAGAAGGACAGTTTCAGCTTGATTATGCAAGAAGCAGCATGTCTTCAGTGGATATGAACGAAGAAGGAGTAAACCTGCTCCAGTACAGCAAGTCCTATAATGCATCCGCAAGACTTATGACGGTGCTCGATGAAATGCTTGATACATTAATAAATAGAATGGCAGTATAGAGGTGATAAAATGAGAGTAACAACAGGAATGATGTCAAACAAATATATTAAAAGTTTAGGAAAGTCGGCCAACGAGCTGTATTACCTTCATGACAGGGTTACCACCGGCAGAAAGTTTTTTACAGGCTCCGAAGACCCTGTGGGAGCTATAAAGGCATACAAGCTCAGGCGAGAGTACAGGCTGACGGAAATGTACGATTCCAGCATAAGGGATGTGGAATCATTTTACACATCTGCTGAAACCAACCTTATGCAGATAAGCGGCAATATGGAAAGAATATACGATTCTTATCTGAGGGGTATTACCGGTACCATGAGTGCCGATGACAGAGAAGCCATAGCTAAGGAGATGGATAATCTGCAGCAGTCAGTACTTACCTCTTTAAATGCAAAGTTTGAGGATAAATATGTTTTCGGAGGTACCAGCAGGGAAGAGATTCCATTTACTTTAGTTGATGGTAAATTGCAGTTTAAGGGTATAGATGTTGAAACTATGGATGAGACAACATATAATAAACTGGTTGGTGAAACAATCAACGTTGACTTAGGTCTTGGAATGAAATTTGATGACTCAGGAAACGTGAATACGGATACTGTATTCAATATGTCAATGTCCGGAATAAAATTTTTGGGCTATGGAAAGGATAATCTTTATTCACTTATAGGTGAAATAAAAGATAAATTGAGGGATCCTGATTTCTCCATTGATGATATATCTCCATATATAGAAAAATATGAACAGCAGAAAAAACAGGTTCTTGTGAATGCTACCGACATAGGAGCAAAATCAAATTACTTAGAGTTTTTAGAACTTCGTAATACAAGCAATCAGGATAATTTAAATGCTAAAATTCTGGATGTGGAATATGTGGATCCAGCAGAAGCAATACTGGATTTCAGTATGCAGCGATATGCCTACAATGCAGCACTGTCCATGGGCAACAGAATACTTGAGAACAGCTTTATAGATTTTATGAAATAGCAGGAGGTAGTTTATGATAGAACCGCTTTTAGAAATAAGAACAGTTCCCATGTCCTTTGAGCTTAAAGTAAATAATGCACGGTATGAGATGGCAACAACCAATGCAACATTTGAACTTAGGAGAGACAAAGGCGGGCTTCAAATGCAGATGAGGCCTACAAAACTGAATATAGACACTATTGAGGCAAGATACTCAGCCGGAATAAAAAGTGCAATGCGCTCCGTTGCAGACAGCGCACAAAAAGGAGTACAGGATGCATATAAAGCTACAGCTTCCTATTCAAGAGAGGGAGAGCTTATGCTTGATGTTGACTTTATGGATAATCCAATTCCGGAAATAGCAATGCGTAAATTTTTCAGTGATGTGGATTTCAACCTTGGATTTTCACCGGGTGTCAGACCGGATATATCCTGGGATAAAGGAGGTATATCCATGAACTTTGAAATGGATAAACTAAATTTTGACTGGGATCTTCAAAGACCGCACATAGAGTTTACACCGGGAAGCGTAGAGCTTATCATAAAGGAATATCCTAAAATCGAAGTAAATTACATAGGCTCGCCGATTTATATTCCGCCAAGTGCCAATCCTGAATATAAGGAGATAGATACCTTTGCCTGATAAAGAAATAAACATAAAAACCAGAGACTTCGGGGAAATAAAGGTAAAGCCGGAAGATATATTAAGCTTTACCTGTGGAATGTATGGATTTGAAGATTATATAAATTACGTCATATTAAAGGACAGTCCTGAAGACGATATAATGTTTCTTCAATCCCTTGACAATGCAGATTTATCCTTTGTTCTCATCGATCCATACACAATTCTAAGAAATTATGACCCTCTTTTGGCCGAGGAAGATTTAATCGAGCTAAGAGTCAAAAACGAAGCGGAGTTAAAATATCTTGTGATTGCCATAATAAAGGAAAATATTAAAGATTCGGTGGTAAATTTAAAAAGCCCCATTGCAATCAATCCGGGAACCAAGACCGCAAAGCAGGTTATACTGCAAAATGCATATCCGCTCAGATACAATATACTTGCAGCTGAGGAGGAGAAAAGATGCTTGTTATAAAAAGAAAGGTGTCGGAATCCATAATGATTGGTGACGATATCGAGATAATAATCTCCGAGATTTCTCAGGACAAGGTAAAACTGGCAATCAATGCTCCCAGGGAAATAAAAATCACAAGAAAAGAACTTGCGGAAACCTGTGAGTTTAATATTACAGCTTCTGAAAAAATAGATAAAAACAGCCTGGACAATATAAAAAACAGATTAAAAAACACAGAAAAGTAAAATAATTCAAAGTTATTTTACTTTTTTTTATGCACTTTTTTAACACCAATATAATTAATTTGGATAATTGTGGGTGTCAATATAAAATGAATCCTTGGAATAATCGGCAAATGCATTTTACAAATATAATAAACATTCAAAATGCGTATAATTTATCACGCATTGACTAAAAAATTTTTTTATCATATTTTGTCAAAAAAGCTTGCAATTTGTAATAGATTCAATTATAATACATTTGTGTTAATAATATATTAATATTTGATTAAAAAAGGTAAAACTGTCGAAAGGCAGTGACACAAAACTATAGGGCCTAAGGTAATTGCTATGGCAGCCAGTTGCCATCGATAAGTTTATATATTTTACAATATATAATTTATTATGCGTGTGGCAACTTATAAAGTTGTATTTTTTTTACCGATTTTTTGCATAGGGGGATAAAATGAAAATCATCGAAAGTACTAATCTAAACTTACTTAACAAAGGCCTGGACGGGCTTTGGCTCAGACAGCAGGTCACCATGGAAAACATTGCAAACTACTCCACACCCGGATATAAAAGCAAATTTGTCGATTTTGAAAACATCTTAAGGGCAAATTTAGATAATACCGGTAAAAACACCAAGGCAGAAATTAACGAACAAATAGACTCCGGCAATATTATAATCCGAGAAAATGAAAACCTATCTTTGAGGCTTGACGGAAACAACGTTGACTTAGAAAAAGAAAACTTGCAGTTAGCAAAGACACAGCTTCAATACATGTACACCGTATCAGAAATGAATTCTTATTTTTCCAAGCTAAAATCAGTAATATCCGAAGGGAAAAAGTAATTAAGGAGGTATAATATGTTTTTTTTACAATCACTTAATATAAGCGGTTCAGGTCTTACAGCTCAAAGATTTAGAATGGATGTAATATCAGAGAATATCGCAAATCAAGATACCACAAGGACTGAAAATGGGGGACCCTACAGAAGAAAAATGGTTGTTCTGTCTTCAGCACCAAACAATTTTAAAAATAAACTGATAAAAAGTATCAGCGATTATGAGGCAGGCGGAGTGGAGGTTTCGGACATAATTGAGGATGAAACTGAATTTAAGCTTGTATACAATCCACAGCATCCTGATGCGGATGAAAACGGATATGTAAATATGCCAAATGTAGATACGCTGAAAGAAACTGTGGATATGATGGAAGCCTACAGGGCATACCAGGCAAACATAACCGCACTTAACACAACCAAGCAGATGGCGCTGAAAGCTTTGGAAATCGGGAGGTAGTATGTTTATTGAACCTATTCAGCCAATAAAAGGAATTAATCAACTCAATGAAATTGATAAGACATCAGGAGAAAGCAAAAATAATCTTTCGTTCAAATCAATATTTGGCAATGCCCTGAATGACTACTTAGAGTCTGAGGCAAAGGTTGATGAAGATATTTACAAGCTTTCTACAGGACAAAGTGATGACCTGCACAACCTGATGATAAATGCACAAAAAGCTGAAGTATCCCTGGATTTGGTTATACAGCTTAGAAATAAAGCTTTAGACGCTTATAATGAAATAATGCGTATGGGAATTTAAATATACGTACATAATTTAGGAGCTATAAATGGCAGAGCAATTTAAAAACATTTGGAAAAGTATAACAGAGTTTTGGGGAAAATTAAGCAGCAGAACAAAAAAGCTTGCTATAGGCGGAATGGCTGCCATAGTAGTGGTAGCGGTAATTTTGACAATCATATTAAATAAAAAAGAATATGTAGCCCTTTTCAGCGGTCTGGATGAAAAAGAAACAGCAGAAGTAATGAAGCAGCTTCAGGAAAGCGACGTTGATTACAAATATGAAAGCGACGGAACCATACTGATACCCGAGGAACAGGAAAATGCTTTAAGAATGAAGCTGGCTCAGTCAGGACATCCCCGTACCGGTACAAATTACGATGTGTTCACCCAGAATATTGACTTCATGACCACTGATTACGAAAAGAGACAATATGAAATATTTCAGCTTCAGGAAAGACTTCAGGATTCAATAGAAACAATTTCCGGCGTGAGGGAAGCCATTGTGACAATCAATGTTCCGGATGAAAAGAAATTTGCCTGGGAGACTGAAAAAGAGGAATCCTCCGCATCGGTTAAAATTAATCTGACAAACGGGTATACCCTTTCCCCCACGCAGACAAGCGGAATAATGCAGCTTGTGGTAAAAAGTATAGAGGGTCTGAAGGAAGATAATGTGGCAATTATTGATACAGACGGAAACAGTCTTATTGCAAGCGATGAGCTGAAGCAGACAAATACAATTAAACTAAAACTTGAAGTGGAAAAAGAATTTGAGGAAGAAACTATAGCAGAAGTATCTGAATTTCTGGCAAAAATTTACGGTCCGGAAAATATTAAGGTTTCTGCAAAATGCACTATTAATTTTGATAAAAAAATAAGCGAGATGCTTCAGTATATTCCTGATGAAGAAACAAAACAGGGAGTTCCCGGTGAAACAAAAAACGAAAGAGAGATAACCGGACCGGGAGAAACCGTCGGAGGAGTAGCAGGAACAGAAACAAATGCGGAGGTTCCAACTTATCCCGGTGTGGTGATTGAAGGAGACAATATATATTTTCGGGATTCTAATTCCATCAATTACCTGGTGAGCCAGCTGAAAGAACAGATAGAGCATAACCCCGGAAAAATAGAAGAACTTACCGTGGCTGCTGTAATCAACAAAGCAAGCATGAGAGATGAGGAGCTGCAGGAGGTAAAAGAACTAATTGCTTTCTCTGCAGGGGTTAAGCCTGAGAATGTAGCATTGCACAATTTGATTTTCTATGACCCTGATGCACCTGCAGTGCCCGTTGACAGTCCTAATGTTCAGGAGCCGGGAATACAGATGAAAGATATTCTCATTTACGGCGGAATTGCCCTGGCGGTCATAGTAATACTGATAGTTGTTATAAGTATGGTATTGAGAAAAAGAAAGAAGAAGAAAGCGGAAAAAGAGACTGCAAGTACGCAAGCGGCTGTTACCAATGATTTCTCCTGGGCAGACATACAAGATGAAATAAAGGTACAAGAAACACAGGAACAGGTTATTAAAAAGCAGTTACAGGAGTTTACCGTATCAAATCCGGAAATTGCAGCCCAGCTTATCAGAACATGGTTAAAGGGAGAGGATGAATAATATGGCGGGAACTAAATTAACAGGTAAACAAAAAGCCGCAGCAATTATTATTTCTCTTGGTGCGGATGATGCGTCTAAAATATATAAATTCCTGAAGAAAGACGAGATTGAACAGCTTACATATGAAATATCCAGGCTGGAGCATTTAAGTCCCCAGGTTATGGAAGATACTCTTAAGGACTTTTACGATTTGTGCCTCACGCAAAAAGTAATAACCGAGGGCGGCTTTGAATATGCAAGAAATGTTCTTGAAAAAGCCTTTGGTTCACAGGTTGCGACAAGCCTTTTAGAGAGAGTTACAAAGACAATGAGAACCAAGTCCTTTGAATTTGTGAGAAAAGCAGATTACAAAAACCTTTTGGCAATCATTCAAAATGAGCATCCCCAAACAATTGCTCTCATATTGTCCTACGCAAGAGCAGATCAGGCATCAGCAGTAATTGCAGATTTGCCCAAGGAAAAACGTATAGATGTGGTGGAAAGAATTGCAAAGATGGATCGTACATCTCCTGAAATTGTAAGATATGTGGAGCAGGAGCTGGAAAAGAAGTTTAATTCCATAGTTTCTGTGGATTTTACGGAAATAGGTGGAATAAACTATGTTGCCGATGTTATGAACAATATGGACAGAGGCAACGAGAAATACATATTTGATGAACTCAACAAGAAGAATGCAAAGCTTGCCGATGAAATCAGAATGAGGATGTTTGTATTTGAAGATATTGTAACTATGGACACAATGAGCATACAGAGATTCCTGCGTGAGATTGACAGCAAAGACCTGGTATATGCTATCAAGGGTTCAAACAAGGACGTTGCGGATATGTTATTCAGCAATATGTCCACAAAAATGGGAGAAACAATCAAGTCAGAGCTGGAGTACACGCACAATGTACGCCTAAGAGATGTAGAAGAAGCTCAGCAAAGAATCGTATCTGTTATCAGGCGTCTTGAAGAAGAAGGAGAGCTGATTATAGCAAAGGGCGGAAAGGATGATATTATTGTCTGATATAATTAAGGCTGAATATGTGATTTATGATAATCCGGTTCAGTCAAACAATGACCCAAGAAAATCTGTTGAGCAGGAAGCTGAAATTTTATGTTCTTTCAGGGAAGACTTATACGAAATATATGACCAGAGAGAAACCATTTTAAAAGAAGCAGAAGAAGAGGCTTTAAGAATAATCAGCAGTGCAAAAAAGGATGCTGAAAATGAAATAGACCTATGCAAGAAAACAGGCTATGAAGCAGGCTACAATGACGGTATGGAAATAGGAAAAAGCCAGGGATATAAAGACGGCTATGAAGCAGGAAAAACAGAAATCACAGAAGCACTGCAAG
Organism: Firmicutes bacterium UBA5227; assembly: GCA_002409285.1. Lineage (GTDB taxonomy): Bacteria > Bacillota > Clostridia > Tissierellales > Sedimentibacteraceae > Sedimentibacter. Next base: position 20,155 of record DHUT01000021.1, read on the forward strand.
AACAGAATCAATCTGCATTAAATGAAATTGCGCAGATGCTTGAAAAAATAGAAGCAGAGAAAGAAGCTGTAATTTCTCAATACGAAAAGGATTTAACCAGACTTGCAATTGATATAGCGGAGAAAATTATAAGGCATAAAATTCATTCGGAAGACAGCTCTGTTGCAGCAATAATCGAAAGTGCAATAAAGGATTACAGAAATGTTGAATGGGTTAAAATATATATTTCAGACAAGGATGACGCTATTGCCATAAGAGCCGACAAAAAGCTGATTAATGAATTAAACAAAATATCCGATGATGTAAAAATAGATGTTTCAGAAGAGCTAAAAGAAGGCAGCGTAATAGTAGAAACTCCGGACGGAATAGTGGATGCAGGCATAGATACTCAGCTTAAAAATCTGAAAGAGATGGTACTAAGTAAAAATGCAGTATAGTGACAGGTTCAATAGTATTCAGGAAGTAATTAAAGAAGACCTTTGCACCAACATAGGGAAGGTAAAAAGAATATCGGGAATGATGATTGAAGCAACCGGAAGCAGGTACAAAATAGGTGAGATTTGTGAGATAAACACAGATACCGCCGGAAAAACCGTGCGTGCCGAGGTAGTGGGATTCAATGACGGAAGAGTTCTGCTGATGCCCTACGAGGACATTAAGGGTATAGGTCTCGGTAACCTGGTAAAATCAACAAAGCATAAGCTTAAAATTCCCGTGGGTGATTTCCTAATAGGCAGGATAGTAGATGCCACAGGACAGCCTATAGACGAGGATGAACATTTTACAAGTGACGAATACTGCTATGTGGACAATGAATACATCAATCCTTTGTCAAGACCAAGAATTGATTCCAGCCTGAGCTTTGGAGTAAAAGCCATAGATGGCTTGCTTACCATAGGCAAGGGACAGCGTATGGGAATATTTTCAGGCAGCGGCGTCGGAAAAAGTACCTTGATGGGAATGGTAGCCAAGAATGTAAAAGCGGATATTAACGTCATAGCCCTTGTAGGCGAAAGAGGAAGAGAAGTAAGAGAGTTCATAGACAAGGATCTGGGAGAGGAAGGCTTAAAGCGTTCAGTGCTGGTAATAGCAACCTCAGACCAGCCGGCTATGCTGAGAGTAAAATGCGCACTGGTTGCCACAACCATAGCAGAATATTTTAAGGACAAAGGCAAAGATGTGCTCTTGATGATGGATTCTCTTACAAGATTTGCAATGGCTCAGAGAGAAATAGGGCTTGCGACGGGAGAACCTCCGGTTTCCAGAGGATACACCCCCTCCATCTATGCGGAGCTTCCGAAGCTTCTTGAAAGAAGCGGAAATTTCAGCAAGGGCTCCATAACCGGAATATATACAGTGCTGGTGGAAGGGGACGATACAAACGAACCCATATCTGATACTGTGAGAGGAATTGTTGACGGACATATAGTCCTGACACGAAAGCTTGCAAATTCTAACCACTATCCGGCAATCGACATAAATGCAAGCATATCAAGATTGATGGATGACATAGTTGAAAAGGAGCACAGGGACGGTGCCAGGAAAATCCGTGATATTTTATCGGTTTATTATGCAAATTATGATTTGATTTCTATAGGAGCATATAAAAAAGGTACAAACCCCAAACTGGATGAAGCAATAAGCAAGATAGACCAGGTTAATGACTTTTTAACCCAGGGAGTAAACGAAAAAATTACATTTGAAGAAACACTCCAACTGATGAATGAAATATAAAGAGGTGCAGTATGAAAAAATTCAACTTTTCGTTGCAGAAGGTTCTGGAAATCAAGGAGCAGTTATTAGATAATTTTAAGATTGAGCTTGGAAGCTTAAATAATGATTTAAAAAACATAGATGCAGCTATAGACAATCTGAAGCGTCAGTTCAGAGATATAAATCAGGAGTTTGTTAATAAATCACGCATATCCATATCTGTAGGGGAAATGACCTACTACAAGCTGCTTATGGAAAGTGTTTTTAAACAAATTGAAGTGAAAGAAGAAGAAAAGCAGGAAATCCTCAGGAAGATAGAAGCTAAAAGGCAGGAAATAGTAAACATGAACAAGGAAATTTCCAGCCTTGAAAAGCTCAAAGAAAAGGAATTGGAAAAACACAACAGGGCAGTTGAAAAGAGTGAAGAAATTTTCATTGAAGAGTTTGTTTCCAACAAAAGCATGACAAAAAAATATGCAGTATAATAACAATTAATACAATTAACATTGAAAGGAGGTGAGAAAATGAATGTGAACACGAATATGAATGTGAACAATGTTCCCGCAAGTCAGGTAACAGGCGGTACAGCAAACAATCAGCAAATCAGTATGAACAAAAATGACTTTTTAAAGATGCTTAAAATGCTTATGGCGGAAAACCAAAGTATACCACAGCTTGGGACTGCAGAAGCTGCTCCTCTGAATTTGCAAAATCCTGATATATTATTGCTTATGGCAGGAAACGGCATGTTAAGCAACAGGAATTTAAAGGATGCCATCTATCCGGCTGAAGATGTTGCAAATAATATCGGTAATCCCGAAGCAACCAAAAAGCCTGCTGCAGACAAAACACAGGCTGATTTGTATGGTATGGCGTATATGCATAATCCTGCAATTGATTCAAATATTATGGATTTTCTTATGCCAGGGACAAATATCAGTCCGGATGTTTATGCTGAAAATACAGCTTATAATATGCCGGAATCCGCATACCTTCAACCATATGCCGGATTGACATATACAAATCAATTTCAAAGCACAAGGCAGCCCGACTCTGATAATCCACTACAATTAACGGGTCTGGAAACCCAGGATGCTCCGGAAAACCAGATTAAAAAAGCCACAGATGTACACAGCTTTTCCGCAGAGAAACTTATTTCACAAATTGAGGACAACAGAAGCAGTCTGAAAAATGAGATTGATTTCAAGGCAAATCTTCTTATGGCAAACGCCAGGAATGTTGAACAAGGGCATAACCATATTATTACCGTAAGCGATGAAGCCTCAGAAATAAAGCCTCAGATAATGTCTCAGGTTGCGGAAAAAATAGTTTTTACGGCAGAAGAAGAGCCGGGTGCTGAGGGACAGATTAAATATGTTACAATGGAACTTCAGCCCCATGATTTAGGCAAGGTAGATATAAAGATGGTTTTTGAAGGCGATAAATTAACAGTTGAGATTAAAGCCCTGAACAAGGAAACACAAAAAATACTGCAATCCAATGCAAAGGAGCTGACAGATATTTTGAGCAAGGGCACTAAGATGG
>DHUT01000021.1:23700-27323 GCA_002409285.1 Firmicutes bacterium UBA5227
CACAGAGGAGATTCCGACAAGGATGAAGAAGGCATATTCTCGCAGATGATTAATCTGAGAAATATAAAATTAAGCTCGTAGGAGGCAGATTTTGCAAATAAACGCATATAATTCAACCAGCAAAATAAACAATACAAGCGGAACATACGGACCCGTAACTTCAAACGGTCTGGGTATGCAGGATTTCCTTAATCTGATAATTGCCCAGATGACCAATCAGGATCCGATGAGTCCCATGGAAGATACCGAGTTCATATCGCAGATGGCGCAATTTTCATCCCTACAAGCAATGACAGATCTGAGGGAAGTGTCAATGCAGGGACAAGCTGCCAACCTCATTGGTAAAAATGTAATAGTTGCAGATTATGACAGCAAGGGTCAGTTGGTAAAAGACGAAGGTGTTGTTCAGAAAGTCGTCCTGTATAACGGATCGGTAGGACTGTATGTAAACGATAAGGAATATGGTTTTGCTAATATAATGGAAATAACAGAAGTTAAGGAGCCGGAACAAAAACCTCCCGAGGATGACCAAGATAAAGAACCTCCGGAAGACGGTACAGTGTCCGGTGATGAAGGACAGTAAGGTGATAAAATGACAGATATAAATTTCATAAAAAAGCTCAGCAGTCTGGATAACAATGTTCAGTACAAACCTGCGGTAAGGGATAACGAAAATAATACAGTATTTAAGGATCTGTTTAAAGAAAAGCTAAAAGACAAGGCTGAAAATGAAGTAGTTTTCTCGAAACACGCCAGCGAAAGAATAAGGGAAAGGAATATTGATGTAGATGCTGAAGTGACGGACAAGCTGAACCAGGCATCCGAACAGGCAAAGGACAAGGGCTTGAAAAATGTGCTTGTGATGATTGACAATCAGGCATTCATAATAAGCACTCAGAATAACAAGGTTGTAACAGCCTTAAACAGCAGGGATTTAAAAGAAAATATATTTACCAATATAGACGGAGCCGTGATAAAATAGCCGGTCCTTTTCAGGAGGCTAAAGCCCGGATTTTCTTGAAGGGCAGGCAACGTAAAAAAAGAAAAGGAGAATAAATATTATGATGAAAGCACTTTATTCCGGTGTTTCCGGAATGAGAAGCCACCAGACAAAGATGGACGTAATAGGTAACAATATAGCAAATGTAAACACAAATGGATACAAAACACAAAGAACAACATTCAGGGATGTGTACTACCAGCAGCTGAGTAATCCAACGAAACCGGGAGACACACCGTTACGTGGAGGAACAAATGCATCTCAGGTAGGTTATGGAGCACAGGTTGGTTCTGTGGATACTATCCATACAATTTCCGGATGGACGCCTACTAATAAACCTACAGACGTATTTATTAATGGTGAAGGATATCTTATGGTTCAAGACTCCAGTGGCCAGATGTTTTACACACGTTTAGGGTCTCTTAATTTCGACTCTTCAGGAAATTTGGTTGATTCAAACGGTTCATTAGTAATGGGCTCGAATTCAGAAATTACAGGTGATACGATTGCTGAGGGCGACTTAAAGGCTATAAAAGTTGATTTAGTAAATCATTCAAATATTACAATAAATGAGGATGGAACGATTACAGGCACGGTGTTAAGTGGTACTGATAAAGATACAATTAAGGTGCTTGGGCAAATTGCAATAGCCAACGTACCTAATCAGGATGCTTTAATATTGGAAGGAAACTCATACTACAGAAAGAGCAATAATACTGGAGAGATTACTTATCATGAAGCAGGGCTTGTCGGAACAGGTAAATTGATTGCAGGCGCTCTGGAAATGTCCAATGTGGATTTAGCCAATGAATTTTCTGATATGATTGTTACACAAAGAGGATTCCAGGCCAACACCAAGATAATTTCAGTAGTAGACCAGATGCTTGAAGAGCTTGTAAACCTTAAGAGATAATATGAGGCTGCCGCCTTACGGCGGCAGCTCAAAGATAAAAACATTCATCATGCTCATAAGGAGCAGTTTGTGGGTATGATTAATGATTTTATAAAAAACATAGGAGGAGTTATGGTAGAAGTTGTTGGTATTAATGGGGAGAGTTTTTTAATCAACGCTGCACTGATAGAAAAAATAGAATTTATCCCGGAAACTAAAATTACTCTCACAACAGGTAAGTACTACCTGATTAAGGATACAAAAGATGAAATTATAAATAAAATCATAAAATACAATCAAAAAATCATAAGAGGCGTAACTGCTGAATAGTAAAGAGGTGCAACATGAATATATCATTTATAGTAGGTTTGGTGGCAGGATTTACTCTTGTTATTTACGGAATTTTGGGTAGCGGTTCAGGAATTGATCAGGTTCTTAGCAGCTTCATAGACATACCCAGTGTACTGATAACATTCGGTGGAGCTATTTCTTCAACAATTATGTCGGTTCCTGTAAAATATTTGAAGGACATACCTAAAAATATGAAGGTTCTTATGAAAAAGGAAAAAATAGACCTTAATTCATACATTGACACAATAGAAGAGCTGGCAAAGGAAGCAAGGCTTAAGGGACTTCTGGTTCTCGAGGAAAAAGTCAAAACAATGGGTGTGCAAGATGACTTCTTAAAATATTGCGTTATGCTCATAGTAGATGCTATAGAACCCACAAAGGTAAGAGCACAGATAGAAAATGAAATAGACTGTATTGAAGATCGACACGCATCAGCATGGAAGGTGTTTGACACCTTGGGAGGCTTCGGACCTGCATTCGGAATGTTGGGAACCTTGATAGGACTTATAAATATGCTGGCAAACATGGATACTTCCCAGGGGGCAGATGCACTGGGCAAGGGTATGTCCGTGGCGCTTGTAACGACATTTTACGGCTCTGTTCTTACAAACATGATTTGTGCTCCTATATCTAACCGTTTAAAGGCAAAGCATGAAGAAGAAATGATTGCAAAAGAGCTTATAATGGAAGGCGTGCTTTCCATACAGTCCGGTGAAAATCCAAAATATATCAGAGAAAAGCTTAATTCATATGTAACCTATGCTGAAAGAGGTACAATGTTGTCAGACGAAGGCGGACAAAAGGAAAGGAAAAAAGGCAAGAGAGGCAGAAGAGCCAATGCATAAAAATTTATTAGGTAGGGGTTATTATGGCTAAAAGGAAAAAAAGAGAAACAGATGGCGGAGGTGCAAGCTGGATGGAGACATACAGCGATATGGTAACATTGCTCCTGACATTTTTTGTAATGCTTTATGCCATGTCAACTATGGATGCTCAGAAGTATGCTTCAATAGTGGAATCATTAACAAAACAAATGAATCCTCAGGCCTATGAGCAGATGATATCATCCTCACAGGGTGAAGGTGAAGGCGAAGGTGAAGGCACAGCCGGAGATACGGAAAAGACTGATTTGGATCAGCTTTATACCATGCTGAAACAGTATGTGGATAAGAACAATCTGAATAATCAGGTGGAAGTAAGTAAAAGCGAAGAATACGTGTTTATAAGATTTTCTGACGCGGTAACCTTCAGAGGCTACAGCGATATATTGGAACCCAGCGGGAAAGATATTCTGGACGTTCTTGCCGAAGGTCTAATAATGGTTGATGAGTACGTTGAAGAAGTTATAATAGCAGGACACACCGCTAAAGTAGAATATGA
>DHUT01000021.1:27563-29485 GCA_002409285.1 Firmicutes bacterium UBA5227
ATACCTGGAAAGTAAAAATGTAATTGACCCGTCAAAATATCTGGCAATCGGTTATGGGTTGTACAGTCCCATTGCCGATAACAGCACTCCCGAAGGCAGGGCGAAAAACAGAAGGGTGGAAATATATATAAGCAGAGCAGGTTATCCTCTGAGTTATACAAAGAAGATACAGGAAACAATTAACAAAGATAATAAATCAGATTCAAACAATGAAACTATAGATTATCAGAAGAATACATACATTAATAATTAGCAAAAATTATGGAATGAGGGCAAAATATGGCGGAGATATTATCACAGAGCCAGATAGATGAACTGCTGGACAATTTAAGCAGCGGTGATGTAAACATACAAGAGCTGGAAGTAAATGAGAAGAAAATTAAAGAATATGACTTCAGAAGTCCTAAAAAAATAACAAAAGAAACCATAAAATTGCTAAAAGGTATTTATGAAAACTACTGCAGAATGATCACTTCACAATTGACATCAATGCTGAGACTAACCTGTGATGTGACCGTTGAACAGGTGGAAGAAAGCATATTTCACGAATACAACAATGCATTGGACGATTATGTGTTAATGGGGCTCATTGATGTAAAATATCCGGATAATACGGCTTCCGACAGTCAGATTTTAATGGAGATATCCAAGCCCTTGTCATTTGTTATTATTGACAGGCTGTTAGGGGGCGAGGGAAAAGAATATGAACATATGAGGGATTATACCGACATTGAACTGTCATTGCTGAACAATATGCTCAAGGGTCTTGTGAAGCTGATGGGTTCAACATGGGAAAGCACACTGGAAATTGAAACCGAACTTTCAAAGCTTGAAACTAATTCAAGGTTTGTGCAATCCATTAATTACAATGATACGGTGGTAATAATAGTGCTGAATGTTACGTTAAACCAGTCCAGCGGCAAAATTACCCTGTGTGTACCTTCAACTATTTTAGATGAAATATTCAAAAAAGCAAATATAATTTCAAAAGTTGGCAGCAAAAAATCAGACCAGAGTATTGAGGAGCAAAAAAATGCAATTATGGGTTCGATAAAATCCTCTAAGCTTACAATAACCGGCATATTGGGAAAAGCTGATGCAACACTTTACGATATTGTAAATATGCAGGCAGGTGATTTGATAGTGCTTGATAAGAACATCAGTTCCGATGTGGATGTAAATATAGACAATGTGAAATGGTTTGAAGGTAAATGGGGAACGAGAAAAAACAAGGGTGTCATAAAGATAAACAAAATTATTCATTAATGAGGAGCTAAATATGTTGAATGAAAATATTTTTTCAGATATGGAACGGGATGTAATAGGAGAAGTAATGAATATCAGTCTGGGCTCTTCTGCTACCTCTCTGTCCACATTGCTGGGCAAAAGAGTTGAAATAACTGTTCCGACGGTTAATGTAATCAGTGCTAAGGACTTTAGCTATGAAAATCTTGAACCGGCTATAGGAGTGGAAATAAACTATATTGAGGGCTTGGACGGCGTAAACTTGATGATATGGAAAAGGGTGGATGCCAAGGTAATTATAGATATATTGCTGGATAAAGAGATACCCGATGAAGAGTTTGAAATGGATGAAATAAATACAAGTGCCATATGTGAGGTCATGAATCAGATGATGGGTTCTGCCGCAACGGCACTTTCAGACTTCTTAGCTAAAGCTATAAATATATCCACACCTGTTGCATATGAAATTGATGATAAAACAGAATTTAAAAACAGGTATTTTTCAGAGGATGATATAATAGTTGCCGTAAGCTTTCAATTGTTCATTGAAGATAGCGTTCAAAGTCAGTTTATAAATGTAATGCCTGTTCCGCTGGCAAGAGAAATCATAGATGGTTTCCTGAAAGGCTCGGAAGAAGAGAAGGGAAGTGAAAAGAATAAAGCACCTGCTGAGGTGC
>DHUT01000022.1:0-19827 GCA_002409285.1 Firmicutes bacterium UBA5227
GTATTGGTTCAAATGGTAAACCACCCTGTACATATTTCATTCCCTGATTTAAAATAATATTTTTGGCCGTTTGTGTTGCAACCTCTGGAATGACAATTTCTTCTTCGGATTCATCATCTTACAAGAAATTTACACCCATTATAGGTTTCAACTAATTTAGTAAAGAACCAAAAAATAATTGGCATTTACATAGAGTAAGATGAAATTATGGGGGAATAGGGGCATGAAATTTGAAAAAAAGATTATTGATGCTGATATATGCATATATATTTTACAAAATTTGATAAATATTTACATCAACAGATTGTGTATCATTTTGTAGAGTGATATAATAATTGGAAAAGAAACACTATTGCTTACAATAAACTTACATATATCTGAAACTGTTTGTTGATTACCTATAAATATTTTTGCCTTAAAGCCGATATCTATAAAAGATACTTTTTAATAATTATAATAAGATAAAGTAATTAACAGCAATTTAACATATTACGAAGAAAGAAGGCAAGGTATGAACATACATATTCAGGATAACGAAATACAGTTTGAAAATAATCCGGAAACAATAGAACAGCTATTTAATACTATCAATGAAAACCTTCAGGAGCAGGATTTGCAATTTTCTCATTTGATTATTGACGATGAAGAAATATATGACAATTTTGACAGCTATATTATGGAAAACATTGAAACCATAGAAAAAATTCGGGTTATTGCAATGTCTGTTGCTGAAATAGTCAATGAAACTATTGTTTCAACAGAGCAATATGTAAAAAATGCTGTTCCGGTAATTAATAAATTAGCAGATGAATTTTATCAGGGACCTAATGAAAATACATGGGTGCAGCTGACAGATTTGTTTGAGGGTATTCAGTGGATAATTCAATCTCTTGTGCAGATAAATTCGATAGAAAGTTCAGATGATGTTGTAAGTGACTATGAAATATGGAATGAGTATTCAAAAGAAGTGTCTAAGCTTAACAATATAATTCCTGAACTGGAGAATGCAATTGTTAATAAAGATAACATATTAACAGGTGACATGCTCTTATATGAGATAATTCCTGTATTTGAAGCAATGATTGAAAAATTGGATTTATTAATGGCTGAGGCGGTAAATTAAGATGTTGGAAGATAATGTTGTTTTTTTGAAAAAGAATTATCCCGAATTGTATGAAAAAATAAATAATGTGAAAATCCTTAACGATAATTTTATTATAGAGCAAACAAGAAATAACCAGGAAACCATAAAAGTAAAAAAGGAAGAAGTCTATGTCTATCTTCACAGCAAGTACGACCCATTAAGAGAGGCTGAAGCTGTAATAAAAAAATTTGAAGAAAAAGAAACCATTGATGAAAATTCACATGTAATTTTTTATGGATTAGGTCTTGGCTACCACGTGGAATTATTTACTCGGAAACATCCCAATACATTATTTTCACTTTATGAACCATCGGCAGAGGTATTTCAGCATTTTTTGGATAAGATTAATCTTAAAAAACTGCCCGTTGAAAACTTGAAGAATATACAGTGTGAATTTGAACCTGAAGCAATGGATTTCTTTTTAGCGAAATTGCTTAATAAAACCAACAAGAAGCTTATAATTATGGATTTACCCACTTATGGAAATGTATTTGCAGAGAGATATAATAAATTTTTCAGCAAATTTAATGAATTGATCAAGAGTACGAGAAACAATATGCATACAAATTATGCTTTCCAAAAAAGATGGATAATAAATAGTATGAAAAATTTAAAGGAAGTGCTATCTACTCCAAACATAGTGACAGAAAAGCAGGGGTGTTTTAAAAATAAAACAGCCATATTGGTAGCAGCGGGTCCATCCTTAAATGATGAAATTGAAAATCTTAGATATATTAAAGATAATGGTTTAGCTTATATTTTCAGCGTAGGGTCAGCAATCAATACACTCGTTTATAACAACATATATCCACATGCTGCATGTACAATTGACCCAAGTATTAAAAATCAAGAAGTTTTGAAGATAATAAAAGAAAAAAATATAATTGAAATTCCAGTTATTTTTGGTTCTTCAGTAGGATATGAAACCCTGGAAAATTATCCGGGAAATAAGTATCATATGATAACAACTCAGGATTCAATAGCATCATATTATCTTAGAGATGATAGAGGGGATGTAATAGACAGGGTTTACGATGCCCCAACTGTAGCTGCTGCAACACTGCAACTATTGTATATATTAGGATTTGAAAGAATAATATTAGTAGGACAAAATCTGGGATATCGAGATAAAAAAAGATATTCCGAGGGAATAGTATATAGCAGGATTGACGTAACAGATAGTGAATTAGGGAATGCTCTGTGGGTGGAAGATGTTTATGACAATCAGATATTAACTACAAATGGATTTAATATAATGAGAAGGCAAATCGAAATGTATATTAAACAAATTCCAGGAATAAATGTATTAAACGCCACTAAGGGCGGAGCTAAAATTGAAGGAACTGAATTTATTGAATTAAAAGAAATAATTGCCGGCAGTTTAAAAGAAAGAATAGTAAATGAATCAGAATTACTAAAATTAGAAAAAAATAAGACAACCTATAATAAAGAATATATTGCAGCACAGTTAAAAAAAATGGAAAAATCTTATGACAGTGCGTTAAAAATCAATAAGGAATACAAAATTATATTAAATAAAATCGAAAAAGCAATTAACGGCAGGAAATATTCACAAGCACAAGGGTTGTATGTAAAACTTGATGATCAGCTCAAGAAAATAGAAAACAATGATTTTTACAAGACATTCATTCTCCCAATGAACAGGGTTCAATACAAAATACTGGCGGACAGCATAGAAAGCCTTAATGAAGAAAAAAACTCAAGAGAACAGGGGAAAAGAGTGTTAGAGGGTTTTGGCAATTTTATAGATAGGTGCATTGATGATATTGATATGATAGAATCGACTTTCTGTGAAATGAATGAGAATATTAATATATATATATCAATATAACCATAAAAGAATAAGTATATTGGAGAAATATGTATGGAAAGTAATAATATAAGAGTCAGACTTAAAAATTATAATAACTTTGAAGATAATATAAAACCGAGTATTCCTAAAAATGCATTGATAGAATTAAGTAATTTGTGTAATCATGAGTGCATTTTTTGTGCCAATTCTAAAATGACAAGAAAAAAAGGAGAAATTAATAAAAATTTTCTGTACAACATATTGAAAGAAATGTTTGACTTAGTTCTTGAAAGTGAAAAATATAAAAAAAATAAAGCACCTTGCTCTTTGCCATTTAATTCTATTCATGTAACTTATGAGGGCTATTTGACAGCATGCTGTATAGATTTTCAGAACTATCTTGTTGTTGCCGACTTAAACAGACAAAAACTCAAAGATGCTTGGTTAAACGAAGAATTTATTGAGCTAAGACAGAAACATTTAGAGGATAAATTAGATGGAACACTGTGCTATAATTGTTTATACAATATGGAGAAAAATATTAAACCGGTTATACCAGAACTTGCAACAGGTTTTTCTTATGAAAATTATACAAAAAAAGATGATATCCTAAAAAAACTGGATGTTTTACGTAAAGAGGGTTGACACAAATGAAAATTCAAATTATAGGAGATAGTTTTGGTTTGCCAAGGTTTAATAATAAAACGAATAGCATTGAAGTTGAATTTGAAAACACATATCCGGAGTTGCTTAGGAAAGAATTGCGTTTATTTTATCCCAATGAAGACATTATTATTGTAAACTCAAGTAAAAGATTCAATAATAGTTTGTTTTTGGTAAGAAATGAAATAATGGAAACTATACTAATACAGCCTGAATATATAGTTTTACAAGTCGGTATAGTGGACTGTTGGAGCAGAGAACCGGATACATATATAATTGAAGAATTTAAAGGAAAAAATCCTTGGATTAGCAAAGAAGAGTATTTTAGTAATTTGGACATTTTTATATCAAATTGCCAAAAAAACATACAAGGGTTAAAAGGGATAATAGTTGTAAACATAACCAAGGCGAGTTTAGAACAATATAATAAGCATTTTAATAGTTTTGGAAATACATGGGACTTTAATAATGAGCTGAAAACTTTAAAACACAAAAATAAAGAGATACTTTTGGCAGACGCATATAGGGAATTTTCTAAAAATATCGAACGTGCATTGTGTAGCGATGGAGTTCATCCAAGCAATTATGGCAATAAACTTATTGCAAATTTAGTTCTTGAAGAAATATGTACAAATAAGAAGAATTCACAATTTTAAGTCAATAAGTATTTTTACATAACAAATTTAGAAAATTATTAATGAAATTCAATTTAAGAGGTAGAGGATGAAGAAGGTTCTTGTGACAGGGGCAGACGGATTTATTGGCAGCCACTTGGTGGAAAAATTAGTTGAGGAAGGATACAAGGTAAAAGCATTTGTATATTATAACTCTTTTAATTCATGGGGATGGTTAGACTCCATTTCAAAGGAAGTATTATCGGAAATAGAAATTTTTGCAGGAGATATAAGAGACCCGAACGGGATCAGAGAATCTATGAGAGGAATTGAAGAAGCTTATCATTTGGCAGCGCTAATTGCCATTCCATTTAGCTATCATTCTCCCGATACATATGTGGATACAAATATAAAAGGAACGCTGAATGTATTGCAGGCTGCAAGAGAGCTGGAAACTTCAAGATTGCTTGTTACATCCACATCAGAGGTATATGGAACTGCTCAATATGTTCCAATTGATGAAAAACATCCGCTTCAGGGACAGTCTCCGTATTCAGCAACAAAAATTGGTGCCGACAGGCTGGCAGAGTCTTTTTATAGAAGCTTTAATGTGCCTGTAACAATAGTAAGACCATTCAATACCTATGGACCGAGACAGTCTGCCAGAGCTGTGATTCCTACGATAATAACACAATTATTATCCGGTAAAAATGAAATACGGTTAGGTTCATTAACTCCCACCAGAGATTTTAACTATGTAAAGGATACTGTTAACGGATTTGTCGAAATAGCCAAATCAGATATGACGATTGGGGAAGAGATAAACATTGCAACACAGCAGGAGATATCCATTGGCCATCTTGCAGAAGAACTGATAAGACAGATTAATCCAAGTACAAAGATTGTATGTGATGAACAGAGGTTAAGACCTGAAAAAAGCGAGGTAAACAGATTGCTTGGTTCAAACGAAAAGATAAAGAGGCTAACCAGATGGGAACCTCAATATACTTTTGAACAGGGATTAGCTGAAACTATTGAATTCTTCAGAAGTAATCTGCACAAATATAAGGCAGATATTTATAATTTGTAGGAGAAATTATGGAGAGAAAATACATCCCGTTGTCTGTTCCTAATTTAAAGGGCAGGGAATTAGAATATGTAACAAATGCGGTTGAAACCGAATGGGTTTCTACCGGAGGACCATATGTGAATCAATTTGAAGAAAAAATAGCTGAATATGTTAACGTCAAAGGTGCGGTATCCTGTCAAAATGGGACATCTGGATTGCATATTGCACTGCAGGTGTGCGGAGTAACAAAAAATGACGAGGTAATAGTACCTGCATTGACATTTATAGCGGCGGTGAACCCGGTTAAATATATAGGCGCAGAACCAATATTTATGGATTGCGATGATTCGCTTACCATAGATGCGGACAAACTTCTGGAATTTTGTAATAACGAGTGTAAATTTATTGATGGAAAACTTATCAACAATAAAACACAAAAACATATAAAAGCTGTAGTTGTTGTCCATGTTTTTGGAAATATGACTGACATGGAAAAAATAATGGATGTGGCTGATAAATTTAATTTAAAAATAATAGAAGATGCCACAGAAGCCATTGGAACTTACTATACCACGGGAAAATATAAGAATTTATATGCAGGGACAATAGGTACTGTGGGAGTATATTCGTTTAATGGCAACAAAATCATTACAACCGGCGGAGGTGGAATGATTGTATCTAATAATGAAGGGTTATTAAAAGAATCAAAGCATCTTACCACTCAGGCTAAAAGTGATGAGCTCTACTATACTCATGATGAAATAGGGTACAACTATCGTATGACTAATTTACAGGCTGCACTTGGCTTAGCTCAGTTAGAACAGCTTGAAAAATTCATTGAAATAAAAAAAGATAATTACGATTTGTACAAAGAAAAGATTAATGAAATACCCGGTTTGTCAATTTTGGATTTCAAGGATAATATAAGGAGCAACCACTGGTTTTATTCATTAAAATGTGATAATGAATATTCCATGAGCGGGGATGAGGTAATTAATTATTTAGCTGATAAAAAAGTTCAGTCAAGACCAATATGGGGATTAATTAATGAGCAGAAGCCGTATATTGAAAATCAGTCATACAAAATTGAAAAAGCAAAATACTATATAGAGCACATAGTAAATATTCCCTGCAGTTCAAATTTAACAAAGGAAGATTTGTTATATGTTGTTGAATGTTTGAAAAATCCACAATTATAACCTCATATGCTAAGGAGGAAATGTATGGATATAAATGACTTTTTGATAGACGAAGAAATTACCATGCTTGAGGCCATGGAATTACTTGATAAGGTTGCTAAGAAGGTTTTATTTGTTTCAAAGGATGGGAAATTGATTGGGGCGCTTACAGATGGGGATGTAAGAAGATGGATTTTAAAAAAGGGAAATCTTGACGCAAAGGTTAAGTGCATTGCTAACTACAACCCTAAGTACATATATGAGAATGACAGAGCCAGAGCTAAAGAGTTCCTAAAAAGATATTCCGTAGAGGCTTTACCCGTTGTTGATGAGGATATGCATATAACCTCCATAGTTTTTTGGAATGATAAAGAAATCATCAGCAAAAATAAATTGAACATTCCTGTTGTTATTATGGCAGGAGGGCTTGGAACGAGACTGTATCCCTATACGAAAATTCTTCCCAAACCTTTGATACCTATTGGTGAAATTCCAATTGCCGAACATATAATAAACAGATTTCATCAATCCGGGTGCAATAATTTTTTTCTGATTGTCAACCATAAAAAAAATATGATTAAGGCATATTTTAACGAAATAGAAAAAGATTATAATATAAACTATATTGATGAAGACAAGCCCCTGGGAACCGGCGGAGGTCTGAGCCTTTTAAAGGGAATGATTGATTCCACTTTTATTTTATCCAACTGTGATATACTCATAGAAGAGGATTATGAAAAAATATACAGATTTCATAAGAGAGAAAAGAATTTAATAACAATGGTTTGTTCATTAAAAAGCATTAAAATACCCTACGGCGTAATTGGGATAGGAGAAAATGGTGAAATAGAAAGCATGAGGGAAAAGCCTGAAATATCTTTTATTACAAACACAGGTATGTATATGGCAGAGCCAAAAATCATTGAGGAACTGGATAGTAATTTAGAGATAGCATTTCCGGATATAATTGAAAAATACAGACAGCTTGGAGATAAAATAGGAGTTTACCCCATAAGTGAAAATTCCTGGATGGATATGGGGCAACCAGATGAAATGGAAAGAATGAGGAAGAGATTGAATTATAATGAATAGAAAAATACTTTTAATAGGCGGAGGAGGACATTGCATGTCTGTCCTTGACAGTCTTGTTGAAACAGCTAAATATTCCGAAATCAGTGTAGTTGATAAAAGTGAAAATATAGGCAAAAGCATTTTGGGTATTTCTATTATAGGATGTGATGATGACTTAGCTGAATTGTATGAAAAGGGTTATAATTATGCCTTTGTAACCCTTGGAAGTACCGGAGATGCTATAAAACGTATAAAACTATTCAGTATGCTTGAGAAGATAGGATTTGAAATTCCTAATATTGTGGATTCCACATCATTAATTAGTAAAAATACGAATATAAGTAGGGGAATTTATGTGGGGAAAAATGTAGTTATTAATTCAGGAGTGTCTATAGGTAAAGGGGCTATTATTAATACTTCTTCTACAGTAGAACATGACTGTACAGTAGGGGAATTTTCTCACATTGCAACAGGCTCGGTTTTGTGCGGAGCAGTTGAGATAGGGGAGAATGTTCATATCGGAGCAAACAGTGTAATTAAGCAACAGGTGAAAGTAGGGGCAAATACAATTATAGGCATGGGTAGTGTTGTTTTGCATGATGTTGAAAGTTCTGTGGTCGCCTATGGCAATCCATGCAGGGAGGTTAAATCAAGATGAGCGTTTATATAATTGCTGAAGCAGGTGTTAATCACAATGGGAAAATAGCAACAGCAAAATTACTTGTTGATGCTGCAAAGGAAGCGGGAGCTGATTGTATTAAATTTCAAACCTTTATATCAAAGAATATTGTTACTAAAAATGCAAAAAAAGCAGAATATCAAAAACAACTTACCGATTCTGATGAAAACCAGTTGGATATGCTGAGTAAGCTTGAATTATCCTTTGATGAATTCATAGAACTGCACAGCTATTGTAAACAAAAAAATATTGAGTTTCTTTCCACAGCTTTTGACTTTGAGAGCATAGATTTTTTGAATAGTTTGGATATGAATAGATGGAAAATTCCCTCAGGAGATATTACAAATCTTTCTTATTTAATTAAAATAGCAAAATTGCATAAGCCTATTATTTTATCAACAGGAATGAGTACAATGGATGAAATAAGAATTGCGATAAAAGTTGTAAAGGATAACGGAAATAATGATATAACCATACTTCATTGCACAAGTGAATATCCTGCTCCCTATGAAGATGTAAATTTGAATGCAATGCTTACCATTAAAAAGGAGTTTGGTGTACCGGTAGGATACTCTGACCACACCAAAGGAATTGAAGTACCTGTTGCTGCAGTAGCTATGGGAGCTGAGATTATTGAGAAACACTTTACACTTGACAGGAATATGGAAGGTCCTGATCACAAGGCAAGCCTGGAGCCGGATGAACTAAAGGCTATGATTAGTGCTATTAGAAACGTTGAAGTTGCCTTGGGGACAGGTGAAAAAAATCCTTCAGAGTCAGAAAAGAAAAATATTGTTGTTGCAAGGAAAAGTATAATCGCAAAGACTAATATAAAAAAAGGAGATATATTTACAGAAGAAAACATTACAGTTAAAAGACCAGGGAATGGCATAAGCCCTATGAAGTGGTTTGAAGTTCTTGGGAAGAAAGCTGTAAGAAATTTTGAAGAAGACGAGTTGATTGAATTATGAAAAAAATATGTGTTGTTACGGGAACTAGAGCAGAATATGGCTTGTTAAAACCTTTGATTGAAAAAATACGCACTGATGACGAACTCCAGTTGCAATTGGTGGTTACTGGAATGCATTTATCACCAGAATTTGGACTTACTTATAGAGAAATAGAGAATGATGGATATAAAATAGATGAAAAAATTGAGATGCTGCTTAGTTCTGATACATCTGTGGGTGTTTCCAAGTCAATTGGATTGGCTATAATAAGTTTTTCTGATGTTTTTGAAAGAATTAAACCGGATATGATTGTTTTGCTAGGAGATAGATATGAAATATTTTCAGTTGCCAGCGCAGCTATGGTAGCTGGTATACCAATTGCACATCTTTATGGAGGTGAAACAGGTGCTGGGACTATAGATAATATGATTAGACACGCTATTACAAAATTTAGCTTGCTTCATTTTACTTCAACTGAATTCTATAGAAAGAGAGTAATTCAATTAGGTGAAAATCCTAAAAATGTTTATAATGTTGGCTCTTTAGGTGTGGAAAATATAAAAAACCTAAAATTATTATCAAAGGAAGACTTAGAAAAAAATATAAACTTTAGCATTGATAGTAATACAATATTGGTTACATTTCATCCACTATCATTGGAACCAGAGTTATCAAAAATTCAGTTTGGAGAAATACTGGCGGCGCTAAGCAGAATAAAGAATCTCAAAATAATATTTACAAAATGCAATTCTGATATTGGCGGAAGAATTATTAATGAAATGATAGATGACTATGTAAATGATAACCACAATACAACAATTTCATTTCACTCATTAGGAACACTTAGGTATCTAAGCACTATAAAATATGTAAAAGCTGTTGTTGGTAATTCGTCTAGTGGCATTATTGAGGTGCCAAGTTTAGGTGCGTACACATTGAATATTGGTAAGAGACAGGATGGCAGAATACAAGGCAATACTATTTATAATAGCGAACCGATAGAAAATGATGTATTTGAAAAACTTTCCATGATTATTAATATGTCAGAATTACCAAAAGTCAATAATCCTTATGAAAAAACAAATACTTCATCAAATATTATTAAAATAATAAAAGAAAATATATTTTCTAATAATCATGAAGAAAAAAGATTTTATGATATTAATTTTTAAGGGGGGATGACAGTTGAATTTTAAAAGATATTCTAATGGTGATGAAAAAGACATACTTGATGCATTTAAAATAGTTTTTGAGAGAGAACTATCTATAGATTATTGGAAATGGAGATATGTTGATAATCCAAACGGAGATACTACATTAATAAATATTGCATGGGATGAAAATAAATTGGCAGCTCATTACGCTTTATCCCCAGTTACCATTTTTGTTAATGGAATTAAGTATAATTCTGCATTATCAATGAGTACATTTACTCACCCGGATTATTTAAAAAGGGGATTATTTACGAAACTTGCTGAAAATTTGTATTTGGAAAATATGGATTCGGTAGATGTAATATTTGGTGTTCCTAATGATAATTCAGTAAATGGTTTTATAAAAAAACTAGGGTTTAAGTTAATTAAAGAAATACCAATGTTAGAATCAAAAATCTTAAATAAAAATTATAAGGTTACCAATAAGTGTGTATTTATATATAGATTTGAGAAAGAATTTGATGAGCTGTTTTTTCTTGTTTCTAATAAATATAATATTATAACGTCAAGGGATTCCAAATATTTAAATTGGAGATTTATAGATAATCCAGAAAATAAATACCAGGTAATTGCATATATAGATAAAGGTAGAATATTGGGATATGCAGTAATTAAAATATATGATAAAGATTTGGAGCTAATAGGTGACATTGTAGATATAATTGCAATAAATGAATTAGTTCTAAGGGAATTAATTAATTCTTGCTTTAGTTTATTCCAGTCGAAAAGTGTTTTAAAAGTTAATACATGGTTTTTTAATAATGAATTCATGAGTGTTCTTAAAGATTTTAATTTTAAAAAGAGTGGGTTATATTTTTATTTTATAGTTAAGAATAACTCTGGTAAGTTGAAAAATGACATATTTGATTTCAATAACTGGTATCTTACTATGAGTGATATTGATATTTTTTGAAAGGAATTATTTTATATGGATAAATACCTGATTGTTGCCACACATCCGGATGATGAAACGTTGGGGGCCGGAGGGCTGATGCTCAGAAGGAAATCGGAAGACAATGAAGTATATGTTTTAAATATGACGCACATGGACGTTGAATTCGGATATGATGAGGAAAAAATCATCAGCCGTAATAATGAAATTGCAGAAATGATTAAAAAATATGATTTAGACGGATATTATAACTTAAAATTGATGCCGTCAGGTTTAAATTCATATTCGGAAGGAGAAATATTACAAAAAATAAATGCTGTTTTTAATGAGATTAAACCCACTGTGGTTGTGTTGCCATATTATAAAGATGTACATTCTGATCATAGAATTACATTTAATTTATGTTACTCCTGTACTAAGAATTTCAGATATCCTTTTATAAAAAAAATACTTATGATGGAAACTCCATCGGAAACAGACTTTGCCATGTTTGAATATACATTCAAGCCGAATTACTTTGTAGACATTTCACATTTTATTGATGGGAAGGTAGAAATTGCTAATATTTACAAAAGCGAAATTTCAGAACACCCCTTTCCAAGAAGTGAAAAAAACATAAGAGCCTATGGAACTATAAGAGGCGCTGCTATAGGTGTTCATAGTGCGGAAGCGTTTGTTTTAATTAAAGCAATAGAATAACTTTAGACAGGAGGTGATATTTTGAAAAATCAAAAAATATTATGTATTGTTCCCGCCAGAGGCGGATCCAAAGGGGTTCACAGGAAAAATATCAGAAATTTAGGCGGTAAACCCTTAATCAAATGGACTATTGACGAAGCTGAGAAATCCAAGTACATAGACAGGATAATAATATCTACGGAAGACAATGAAATAGCGGAAGTATGCAACAACTTAGGAGCAGAGGTTATTAAAAGACCTGTAGAATTAGCAGGTGATGATTCACCGACTATTGACTCAATATTGTACACGTTAAATGTATTGGAAGATGAAGAAAAATATGTTCCGGATTATGTAATGCTTTTACAATGCACATCACCCTTCAGAACTGTTGTTGATATAGATACTGCCGTTGAAACCTTGTTAAATAAAGATAGTAATTATAAATCTTTAATATCGGTTACAAAGGAAGATAGCTCACCCTGGTGGTTAAAAAGCATAAATGCTGATGGAACTCTGAAAGACTTCTTAGATTATGATAAAAAACAATACTCCAGAAGGCAAGATTTTCCTCCATTGTACAGACTAAATGGAGCCATTTATATTTGTAGTATTGATGAACTTAAAATGTTTCGGTCATTTGAAACAGATAAGACCCTATCATATGTGATGGATAGCAATTCATCTGTTGACATAGACACGGAGGAGGACTTAGAGCTGGCAGAATATATACTGGTTAAAAATAAAAAAATAATAATAAACGGCTAAACTTTTTCAATAAAGCTTCGATATATGTTTTGTAAGGAAATATTTCCGACATCAGGGCCCGGTGCCGGAAGTACATTCAATATAATAAAAAAAGGGAAGGATCCCGATAAATTACACGGAGGTAAAAAATGAGAATTCAACACAATATTAACGCATTAAATTCCTTAAGACAATTAGGAATGAACAACACTAACACAGGAAAGAACATAGAAAAATTATCATCAGGCTATAAAATTAACAGAGCCGGTGATGATGCTGCAGGATTGGCTATTTCTGAAAAAATGAGAAGCCAGATAAGAGGTCTTGATATGGCTGCAAAAAATGCTGATGACGGAATATCAATGATTCAGACAGCAGAAGGTGCTTTAAATGAAACTCATGCTATCTTACAGAGAATGAGAGAACTTGCTGTTCAGTCTGCAAGTGATACTAATACTGGAGCTGACAGAGCTGAACTGCAAAAAGAAAATGCTGAACTAATTAAAGAAATTGACAGAATTGCACAACAAACAGAATTCAACACGCAAAAATTACTTGACACTTCTACTGCCAGTGGTAAATTTACTCTTCAAATAGGAGCAAATGCTGGTCAAACATTAGATGTATCTTTTGCTGATATGCAGGCTGACGCATTAAAATTAGAAGCAGACGTAAGTGGAAAGGGTGCTACCAGTGGTGTTAAGGATATTAATATAAGCACAAGAGCTGGAGCAAGCGGTGCAATAACTAATATTGATGGTGCCATAGCTTATGTTTCAAGTCAACGTGCTCAAATGGGTGCTAACCAGAACAGACTTGAACACACTATCAACAACCTGAACGTAACTTCAGAAAACTTAACAGCTGCTGAATCTCGTATTAGAGACGTTGACATGGCTAAAGAAATGATGGAATATACTAAGAACAATATTCTTAGTCAGGCTGCTCAGGCTATGCTGGCTCAGGCTAATATGCAACCACAGGGCGTATTACAGTTATTACAGTAATTACGTTAGTCACAATAATTTAATATGTTTACAAAGTGCAGCTTAGGCTGCACCTTTGTTTTTACGGAGTGATGTAATATGTTGATATTTTTTTTGGTAAATTGTTAAACTTTTTGCCGGGACAGTCGATTATATTATATGGAACATAAGAGTTGCGCCTGGGGGTGAAGAATATTTTTGATAAGGATGAGATTTCAAAACTTTGGCCGTTTATAAATTGTTTCATTAGGGTTGCTTTAATTTGTTCGGCTGTTATATTGCTAAGTACATTAAAAATAATTGGAAGTGGGGAAGCTTCTTCTAATGAAAACATTTTAGTTGCATTTATTTTTGCTTTTATGGCAATTATAATCGGGTTTTGCATAATTGTAAAAAGGGAATCTAAGGTAATTAGAAAGTATATTAATAAGCTGAACAGAAATAAAAATGCGGAAGAAATTGATTTAATATTTAATGTCAACAATAAGTTTAAATTCATAAAGGAAGCGGAGCTGGTCATAGCAGGCAGTCCTGATAAAAGCTATGCGTTGATTCACTATGATATCAACAAGTTTACTATTATAAATAACAGCGTGGGGTATAAAGCCGGAGATGAAATTCTTCAGCAAATGGCAAGATGTTTAAGAAGGAATCTTAAGGATGAAATAATCGGAAAAGCTGAAGGAGATAATTTTTTCGTTTTGTTTGAATATGAAAGTCAGAATCAGCTTATTAACAGGGTATGTTATATTTCGGGAGAAATAGAAAAACTGAAAATATGGGAAAAACACAATATAAACCCGGCGGTTAAGACAGGAATATATTATATAGATAATGGGCAGCCGGATATAAGGCTGGCTATTGATAGGGCTTCTTTTGCCAAGGTAGCGCTGAAGGACAGCTATAAAAGTGATTATACTGTTTATGAAGATGAGATGGGCAGCAGCCTTATGGAAGATAAAAAAATTGAGAATGATATGTACAGGGCACTTAAGAAAAGGGAATTTAAGGTATACATGCAGCCAAAGGTTGATTTGCAGACCGGTGTGCTTTCCGGTGCGGAGGCATTGGTTCGGTGGGATCATCCTGAGCTGGGACTTATGGGACCGGATAAATTTATTCCTATGTTTGAGAAAAACGGATTTATTGTAAATCTTGATAAATATGTGTTTGAAGAGGTTTGCTCCAACATGAGCAGATGGATTAAAGCGGGCTATGATGTTGTTCCTGTTTCTGTTAATGTTTCAAGGCTGCATTTCTTGAACAGCAATTTTGTGTCGGAGTATAATAAAATAAAGAAGAAGTATAGAATTTCGGATGATCTTATTGAAATTGAAATAACGGAATCTGTTGTATTCAGCAATAATAATGAAGAAGTATTTACTGTGATGAAGGAATTCAGAAATGAAGGCTTTGAAATTTCAATGGATGATTTTGGCTCCGGATATTCAAGCCTGGGGCTTTTGAAGGAAATGCCCATTGATACATTGAAACTGGATAAACTGTTTCTTAACAATATAGAGGAGTACAGCTCACAGATTATAGTGGGCAACATAATAAACATGGCTAAAAATCTGAACCTGAATGTTGTGTCTGAAGGTGTTGAAACATATATGCAGGTTGATTTTCTTAGGGATATAGGCTGTGACATGGCTCAGGGATTTATATTTGCAAAGCCTGAACCTATGGACGAGTATGAGGAGCTTATTAAAAAGGGAAAAATTAATTATTATAAGCAGTATAAAGATGCAATATAATGAAGGAAACTATAGTTAAATTCTTATATAGCTGATTAATATATTAAAATTACATCAATTGAATGAGGCGGATAATGAAAAAATTTAGTACCATTAAAAAAATTAAGGTTAAACTTCCAAGCTTTAAAAGGAAAACAAATCGTAAGAGGAAAAACAGCAGTATAAAAAAGAAAATATTTTTAAGTATTACTTCAATAATCCTAATTTCTGTACTTGTAATAGGAGGAGTTACTTCTTATTTAAGTTACAGGTCTACGTTCGATACCCTTGAACAGACTATGGAGGAGGTAGCTAAATCTTCAGCGGCTGTTGTATCAAAAGAGCTTAATACATATAAAACGGTTGCTTCTGAAATAGGAATGATTGCGGAATTGTCAAATCCGGATATAACCCGGCAGGAGAAAGCGGATATTTTTACCGGCAGAAAAGAAATGTTAGGTCTGGTTGACCTTAATATTGCTGATAAGAAGGGAGCTGTATCCTCCTACGGAACACAGGCTTCCGAGATTGTATCGTATATGGATTGTTTTAAAAAATCTATGGAGGGGGATGTTTATGTAAGCGGAGCGCAGGTTAGCGGAGATGGATCGGAAATGTATTTTCTGATTACCGCACCTTTGTGGAAGGATGGAGTATATGGTTCATCGGCTGAAGGAGTTGTGTTATTAACGGCTAACGGAAAAACCATGTCGGATATTGCTTCGCAGGTTGTAATTGGGGAAAAAGGTTTCGGGTACATAATTGACGGAAATGGCTATACAATAGGTCACCCCGAATATGAAAGGGTTTTAAATCATGAAAATGTCATTAGTCGCTATAAGATTGACGGAAGCAATGAAGAACTGGCTCTTTTAGAGGAAAAAATGCTTAACAAGGAATTGAGCGTGGGGAGCTATACATCTTCTGAGGGTAAAAAGCTTTTGTCATATTCTGAAATAGAAGGTACTGAGGGATGGGGTCTTATAATAGAGGTTCCTCAGTCTGAATATATGGCCGGCACATATTTAAGCATAATGACGACTTTAATACTGGGTATTGTGGCTGTTCTCATAGCTTCGTTTATCGGATTAAGGACTTCCGGAAAGATTGCAGATCCTATAATAGCATGTGCTAACAGGTTAAAGCTTTTATCTGAAGGAGATCTGCATACTGAAGTGCCTAAGACGAACAACAGGGATGAAACGGGGTTACTGTTGGAATCTCTGGAGATAACCATAAATGAAACCAATGACGTTATAAAAGATATTTCGTACCACTTGGGCGCAATGGCAGACAGCGATTTAACCAACTATGTGGGAAAAGATTACCTGGGTGATTTTGATCCGATAAAACAGTCTTTAATACGAATATTGAAAATCTTAAACTATACATTCAGAAATATATCTGACAGCTCAGAGCAGGTTGCCAGCGGCTCGCAGCAGGTTGCGGCAGGTGCACAGGTTTTAACTGAAGGAGCAACTGAGCAGGCAAGTTCAATTGAGGAATTAGCTGCCACTATGGGCGAAATTTCTGAGCAGATATTTTCAAATGATAAAAGCACTCAAAATGCAAAGCTTATTGCTAAGGAAACTTCGGAAGAGGTTCAAAATGGAACTGAGCATATGAATCAAATGACTGGTGCTATGAGTGATATTAATCAGGCATCTGTTCAAATAGGTAAAATAATAAAGACTATTGATGATATTGCCTTTCAAACCAATATACTTGCATTAAATGCGGCTGTTGAAGCAGCAAGGGCCGGCTCTGCAGGCAAAGGGTTTGCCGTTGTAGCTGATGAAGTAAGGAATCTTGCGTCAAAAAGCTCCGAAGCAGCTAAAAATACAACGTTACTGATTGAAAATACATTAAAATCCATTGAAAAGGGTGATAAGATAGCGGAGGACACCTTAAAATCATTTAATACTATTGTGGAAAAAACCGACAAGACATTTTCTATAGTGGAACAAATAGCGGAAGCATCACAACAGCAGGCTCAGGCAATATCCCAGGTAAATACGGGAATTGAACAGATATCCTCAGTGGTTCAGACCAATTCGGCTACGGCTGAAGAAAGTTCTGCAGCCAGCGAGGAACTAAGCGAGCAGGCAATGCTGTTAAAGAGCCTCTTAAGCAAAGTAAAGTTAAAAAATTCTTCGAAAGTTGAAGAAAGTGCGGAAGTGATATAGTAAATAAGATGGTTACATGGGACTGTTTAATGAGAACAGTCCTTTCTTTTATATCTTTTATAATTAAAATTTGCCAGATGGTAATGCTTAATATATAATATATGTAAGTTAAAATCGAAAATTAAGAAATATTAATATAGGTTTAAGATTGTAACAATATATTAGTTTATAACAGTTATACTATAAATTGATGTGGACTGGAGGAATGGTTTTGAGAATCTTAATAGTTGAAGATGAAGTTAAAATAACACAGGCATTGAGTTACCTTTTTCAAAAGCAAAAAATTGATGTAGATATAGCAAATGACGGTGAGGAAGGTCTTATTCTTGCATGTAAGGATATATATGATGTAATTGTTCTTGATATAATGCTTCCTGAGGTTGACGGTATTCAAATATTAAAGGCAGTTAGAAATAACGGGTTAAAAACACCTGTTATAATGCTTACGGCAAAGGATACTGTTGATGACCGTGTTTTTGGGCTGGAGAACGGTGCTGATGACTATCTTGTAAAACCTTTTGCAACCAAGGAATTAATCGCAAGGGTAAAAGCTCTTGCCAGAAGAAAGAGTACAGAGTATGTGGGTGAGGTCTACGAGTTTGAGGATATAAAGTATGATGTGAAAAATTACATGCTGTATGTGAACGGAAATGAATATAAAATACCTTTGAAGGAAGCCATGCTTATGGAAATGTTCATAAAAAAGCCCAGGCAGGTTTTTACCAGGGAGCAGATAATCGATAGAATATGGGGTCTTGAGGCGGACATACTGGAAAGTAACATAGAAATATATGTCCATCATTTAAGGAAAAGGCTTGAAAATACAAATGCAAAAATAGAAACTGTAAGAGGCGTGGGATATATGCTTAAGGAGAAATAACAATGTTCAGGAAGCTGCATTTTAAACTAACTGCATATATGGGGGTAATTCTGATTGCATTTATGTGTTTTATCGCTGCTGGAATTTATAATTTTACCCGTATTATCTTTGAGGATGGTAACAAGGAGCTGATGAAATCTGAGGCCATGAGGGTGTACACGTACAATAATACAACTTTGTTGGATTTCAGAAACAGGGGTGACACGTCATATATGAGAATAGGCCCGTCCATAGCTCTGATGGGTGATAAAAAACTGGATGCAAGCTGTGTTATCTATAACATTGATTTGGAACAGGTTTACTCTGAAGAGGATGACATAAAGATTTCAGGAAATATCAAACCGCTTGTATCTAAAGCATTTGAAGAAAAAAAGGATTCTTATGCGGTTAAAAGGATCGGGAGATATAAATACAGAATATATACAAGATATTTTGATGATACAAATGGTCAGACTGTTGTTCAGGTTTACCAGAATACTGTGAATGAAGATATTTTCTGGTCTTTCCTCAGGACGGTTCTTTATGGTACGGGGCTTAGCGGCACCGCAATTTTGCTTGTCATAAGTTTTTTGTTTACAGGGCAGGCGTTAAAGCCTGTAAGGGAAACCTGGATGAGGCAGAAGGAATTCATTGCTGACGCATCTCATGAATTACGAACTCCTTTGACTGTAATTCAGACAAATTTGGATGTGGTGCTCAGTGATGACGAGGGAACTGTTGAGGATAATGAGGTTTGGCTTGACAATGCGTATTCGGAAACCAGGGTTATGGCCGGATTGATTGACCAGCTTCTTATATTGGCAAAGGCTGATGCTAATGAAGAAAAACTGGATATATCTGAATTTTCCTTGTCAGAGGTTGTGGAAAATGTGTGTCAGAATATGGAAATCATTGCTAGAAAGAAAAATCTTGATTTTCAGATGAATATAGAAGAAGATATAAAAATAAAAGCTGATTATGACAAAATTAGAAGGCTTATAGTAATATTGGTTGACAACGCAGTTAAATACACCGAAAAGGGCGGCGTTACCGTAAGTCTTTTTACGGATAAAAATAAAAGGGTGTTTACAGTGGAGGACACAGGTATAGGTATTGCAAAAAAGGATCTGGACAGAATATTTGACCGTTTTTACAGGGCAGATAAGGCAAGGCACAGAGAAGGTGGAACAGGTCTTGGATTAAGCATTGCCAAATGGATTGCTGATATCCACAAATACTCCCTAACAGTTGAAAGCGAACTCAACATAGGAAGCAAGTTCACATTAAAGATGCCCTAACCCCATTTTTCAGAGTCTTTTTTCTGAAAAATGGCGGTAGGTCATTCGCA
>DHUT01000022.1:20051-37935 GCA_002409285.1 Firmicutes bacterium UBA5227
AAATGGCGGTAGGTCATTCGCAACGAACTCCCAATTTTTGCGACGCAAGGAGCAGAAAAATTGGAGAGAGAGACTGAGAGATGCCCTAACCCCTAACCTACTAAACCCCTAACACTATAAAAACTTATCTTTAATAACATTCCAGTAATTAAAAGAGCCTGTTGTGAGCCTTTTGATTACTTTTTTTGATGTCCTGAAATGCACGTACTCTAATTCATTGTAATCTGAAGCTTCACCGTCTGAAAGAAGGGTTACGTAATAGTCTTCCTTTTTTTCGGGATAAATGGATATTTCAAATTCGGGCGGAACTATAATGCTGCAGTTCAGGCACCTGTAGGCATTGGATATAATAGGGGACAGGGGTGTAATCTGAAGCGTTTTCAAGGAAGGATATACAAGGCTTCCTCCTGCGGATTTATTGTAGGCAGAGCTTCCCAGGGGAGAGGATATTATCAGACCGTCACCGCTTATTTTTTCCAGGTGGTTGGATGCAATACGAACATCCATGTGGATTGTTTTCATATCTCTTCTTTTGATGACTACATCATTTACGGCATATATTTTTTGAGTATGTCCGGCAGCAAATATTTCACTTTCAATCAGGTTTACGTTATTAATGGTATAATTGCCTTCGGCATAATCTGATATAAAGCTTTCCATGTCATCGGGAGTCAGTTCGGGGTAAAATCCAAGAGTCCCTGTATTTATTCCAATAAAAGGAATGGTGGAAAAATTACTTTCTCTGACACTTCTTAAAAAGGTTCCGTCACCGCCGATGGTAATATTTAGTTCTCCCTTGTTGCTGAATCCGTCGTGACAGTCATAGCCGCGGCTTTTTAAAATATTAATAAGCTTTTCCCTTATTGTCAGTGTATATTCATCACGGTTGGAAGCAATGTTTATAACCTTGGACTTCATTATTTTATCCCCTTTACATTGAATGCGATTTATATTATATTAATATTGATGAAATTACAGGAGCATATTAATGACTAACAATACTCTAAATTATACAATACATGAAAATGATAAAACTGTAAAGAACATAATGACTGAAAACTTAAATTTTTCCAGGCGGCTTTCAAAAAGGTTGGAAGATTCGGACAAGTTGTATGTAAATGGGAAGGTTGTAAGGCTTAATAAAAGTGTGTTTGACGGAGACGTTTTATCTGTGGAATTTGACGAGGAGGAGGATGAATTTGATGCGGTTGATATTCCCATAGAAATTATATATGAGGATAGTGACTTACTAATTGTAAATAAAAGGGCATATATAGTGGTTCATCCCACCAAATCTCATCAAAATGATACTGTTGCCAACGGAGTAGCCTATTACTTCAAGCAACATGGCATAAAAAGAAAAGTAAGGTTTGTGAACAGGCTGGACATGAATACTTCAGGTATTGTAATAATTGCAAAAAACCCATATGCTCACAATGAGTTTTCTAATCAGATGAAATCTAATCAGGTGGAAAAGTATTATTATGCCATAGTTGAAGGCAGTGTTGAAGAAGATTCCGGCACTGTAAATGAACCAATCGCAAGGCTAAATCCGGAGGATATAATAAGGGTAGTTCACCCTTCTGGAAAGGAATGCATAACACATTACACGGTTGAAAAGAGATTCAATAATATGACGTTGGTGAGGTTAAAGCTTGAAACAGGAAGGACGCATCAGATAAGGGTGCATATGAAACATATCGGGCACCCTGTGATAGGTGATATTTTGTACGGAAGAAGCAGTGAATTAATCGGAAGACAGGCACTTCACTGCTATGAAATGAAATTTAAACATCCGCTTACCGGTAGTGAAATTGTCATAACCTGCCCTCTGCCGGAAGATATGAAAAAAATCATTCAAATGGAGATATAATATGAAAAAGAACATATTGTTTATTGCTACCGGAGGCACTATTGCTTCTGCAAAAACGTCAGATGGGCTTGCACCCCAGATAACCTCGGAGGAGCTTCTGGGGTATGTGCCTGAAATAAAGGAGCTTTGTAATGTGACTGCATTGCAGCTGCTGAATATAGACAGTACAAATATTCAGCCGGAATACTGGGTTTTAATGGCGGAGACAATAGAAAAAAATTATTATGACTATGATGGGTTTGTTATATCCCACGGTACGGATACTATGTCCTATACATCCGCTGCTTTGTCATACCTGATTCAAAACCTGAACAAGCCTGTTATAATTACGGGTTCCCAGAAACCGATTAATGCCGATATTACGGATGCAAAGAAAAATCTGCTGGACAGCTTCCGCTTTGCCGCAGAGGATGGAGTAAGCGGGGTATACCTAATTTTTGACGGTAAGGCTATTATCGGAACAAGAGCCAGGAAAGTTAAGTCTAAGAGCTACAGTGCTTTTGAATCAATTAATTTCCCGGTGGCTGCAATAATAGATGACATGAGAATTACGAAGTATATAAGAAATGAAAAGTTTACGGAGGGTGTAAAGTTTTATAAAGACATATTTCCGTCCATATTTTTATTGAAGCTGGCACCGGGAATGGAACCGGATGTATTGGATTACATCGGAGAAAAATATGAGGGCGTTGTAATTGAAAGCTACGGTGTTGGAGGAGTGCCCTTTCAGGACAAAAGGAACTTTCTTGAGAAGCTGGGTGCATTGACCGAGAAGGGTAAAATAATAGTAATTGCCACCCAGGTTATGTTTGAGGGCAGTGATATGAGCATATATGAAGTAGGGGTAAAGGCACTGAAAAAATATAATGTTCTTCAGGCCTATGACATGACGGTTGAAGCGGCTATTACAAAATTAATGTGGATTATGGCACAGACGAAGGATTATGAAGAAGTTAAAAAAATGTTTTACACAAGGATAAATGAAGACTCACTATATTAGAGGTTAAAATGTTTAAAGGAAAAAAGGTTGCTGTAATTATTGTTGCGGCAGGCAGGGGTACAAGAATGGGTTCGGAAATACCAAAGCAGTTTATGAGTATTGCCGGGAGAACCATACTTGAGACAACCCTGTATAAATTTGACAGAAGTAACGAAGTTGATGAAATAATTTTAGTTGTAAATAAAGAGGATCTGGAATTTGTAAATAATGAAATAGCTGCGGAATATGACAAGGTTACGATAGTCAAGACCGGAGGTGCGACACGTACTGAATCTGTTTATGAAGGGATTAAGGCATTAAGTGAAAAATGCGGCATAGTGCTTATACATGATGGTGTAAGACCTTTTATATCATATAATCTGATTACAAGCTGTATAGAAGGAGCATATGATTACGGTGCATGTATTCCTGTGATTGATGTTGTTGATACAATCAAAGAGGTATCAGAGGACGGAATTGTTCAAAGCACATTAAACAGAGGTGGGTTAAAAGCTGTACAGACTCCCCAGGCCTTTGATTATGAGCTGATAAAGGATTGTTACAGTATGGCTGTAACAGAGGATGCGGTCTTTACAGATGATGCGTCCATAGTTGAATTTTACGGACACAGAGTAAAAACCATAGAGGGGCTGCCGAGAAATATTAAAATCACAACACCTCTGGATTTAAGAATTGCTGAAATATTTGCAAGTATTTACTGATATATTTACGGAGGATGCTTTATGAGAATTGGTATTGGTTATGATGTTCATGCTTTAACTGAAAACAGGAAATTAATAATAGGCGGAGTTCATATACCCTGTGAAAAAGGGCTGATGGGTCATTCTGATGCCGATGTTTTAATACATGCAATTATGGACAGCCTGTTGGGAGCAATGGGCTGTGATGATATCGGCACATTGTTCCCGGACACAGATGAAAGGTACAGGGATGCCGACAGCAGGCTGCTGTTGAGGAAGGTTGCAGCACTTATGGAGGACAAAGGCTATAAGGTTTGCAATATTGATTCTGTAATTATAGTTCAGAGTCCAAAGATGCGACCTTATATTGAGCAGATGGTAAAAAATATTGCCGAGGATTTGAACATAGATAAATACAGAATTAATATCAAGGCTACAACAACGGAGAGTCTTGGTTTTGAAGGAAGAGGGGAGGGCATAGGTGCTCAGACCGTGTGCCTGTTGGAAAATCAGGAAAAACAATGAAACAGAGCTATATATTTAGTATATCCAAATGTATATCCCGGTGGTAAAATAACAATGATAGTTCAAAGTTCAGGGGGTACACATGGAAACTTATCAGATAGTAGCAGTCATTGGTGTTCTGATTTTTATGTATTTTCTTTTCAGAAACAAAAAATCAGCCCAGAAGGAAATAAATAATTTAAATGAAATAGAATACGGAAGTTCATCAAACATGAAGTTTGTAGATGTGGCAGGTAATTATGAGGCCAAGGAAAGCTTGATGGAAATAGTTGATTTTATAAAAAATCCTGAAAAATATGTAAGGTTTAATGCCAGAATGCCAAAGGGAATATTGCTGTATGGATCACCGGGAACAGGTAAGACTCTGATGGCAAAGGCATTGGCAGGAGAAGCAGGGGTACCGTTTTATGCTGTGTCAGGCTCGGATTTTGTACAGGTTTATGCCGGTCTGGGTGCAGGAAGGATAAGAACACTTTTTAATAAAGCTAAGAAATCAGGTAAAAGTGTAATTTTTATTGATGAAATAGATGCCATAGGTAAAAGACGAATGGGTGGAAATATGCGTGGCAGCGATGAAGGTGACAGAACCTTAAACGCACTTCTGACTGAGATGTCCGGTTTTGCAGATGACTCGGGAACGGTTGTGGTAGCTGCAACAAATAGAATAGATACATTAGATCCTGCTCTGCTGAGACCGGGACGGTTTGACAGGCAAATAGAAGTCATGCTCCCCGACAGGAACGCAAGAAAAGATATAATTCAGCTTTACCTTTCCGGTAAAAAGGCAGGTAAAGATATAAGTTTGGATAATATTGCAGATATGACAGTGTACTTCAGCGGTGCAATGATTGAGAACCTGATTAACGAAGCGGCACTGCTGGCTATAAGAGAGAATTCGGAAGAAATAAAGGGTGAACATATTAATCAGGCATACATTGAGGTTTTGGCGGGTACTGAAAAAAAGAATCCTGAAGAAAACAGCCGGGAAAAGACCGTTACGGCATATCATGAGGCAGGACATGCCTTTGTATCTAAATATCTGATGCCGGATAATAAAATCATCAGGGTTTCAATAATTCCTACAAGTAAGGGAGCCGGCGGCTATACTTTAAGCACAACAGGTGAAACTGAAGTTGTTACTAAAAAACGAATAAGGGATCAGCTGGCGGTTCTTATGGCAGGACGAGTATCGGAAGAAATATTTTTCGGCAGAGAGAATATTACCATAGGTGCACAAAATGACATAGAAAAAGCAACTTCTCTTGCTGTGGATTATATTGCAAAGTACGGTATGGATGACGAAGTTGCATTTGTGAACCTAAGTGTACTTTCAGAGAAGCTTAATATTCCCTTATCTTCTGTTGAAAAATCTGTTAAAAGCCTTGCTGCGGAAATATATGGTCAGGTAGTAAGCCTTGTTGAAAGCAATAAAGATAAAGTTGAGCAAATTGCAATGCTGCTTATGGAAAAAGAAATAATACATGAAGAAGAATTAAGCAGTATAATAAATGCATGAATATATGTAAAAATTTCAGGGTAAAATATCAAATATGGAATAGGGTGACTTTAAAAAGCAGTTGTAAAAACATAAAAAATATGCTATACTTTGATTAATAAATAAGCCTGCGGTGTACGGAAATCTTTTAATTCAACCGACATATTGTAAAAGGGAATTCGTGTTTAGGTGCCTATGACATGCCCGCTGAACGGGAAGTCAAAATCATTTAACAGAAATCCCACCTGCTTAGATGCGGGTATGAATTATTGGTTTGCGGCTCTCGCGGGTTTATTTTTTTCCTCTTATAAGACAGTTTTACTGAAATTCAGGAAAATATTTTTAGTTTTTCAGGAAAATCAGGAAAAAAACGATTGCTATTTTGAAAATAACATATATAATATAAATATAACGGAATATGCAGTTACTATTTACAGTTAAATTTTAAAGGAGTAACGGTATTGGCATACTGTCATTCTGTAGTGCAGCATGAAGAACCCATATTTTAATGTAAGGAGGTTCTTCGTTCAGAATGACATCTGTGGCAGTAACAAAGGATGAAATTTCAAAGGAGGAAAATATGATAACCATAAAGGATGTTGCAAGGCTTGCAGATGTTTCTATTTCAACGGTTTCCAGAGTTATCAATGATTCGAAGCCGGTAAGTCCGGAAGTTAGAAGAAAAGTTTTAAAGGTTATTGAAGAAACCGGTTATAAACCAAATGATGTTGCAAGGAGCCTTGTTACAAGAAGATCCTACTTAATAGGAGTAATAGTCAACAACCTTGCACAGAGCTATGTTGCTGATATAGTAAGAGGAATTGAAGAAATAGGTAAAATGTACGGCTATGATATTTTACTTTGCAGCAGTTATTCAAGCAAGGAAACACAGGAAAAATATCTTCAGCTGCTTGACAGAAAACAGGCAGAGGGTTTATTCCTGGTAGGAAATAAATTTGATGAAAAAATAATTGAGCAGGCCACGGAGCTGAATAAGCCATGTGTTTATTTTACAAGGGACGTTCATGAAAACATGAATCATATTTCAATTGACTGCAATTCAGCAATTTATGAAATGACAAAATATTTGATACAGGAAGGACATAAGGAAATAATATATGTGTCTGACTTTGAAAACAGGTCTACTGTTGAAGATGAAAAAATATCGGGATACTTAAAGGCAATTGAAGATAACGAACTTGAGTTTTCCAAAATATATGTTGTGGGAGGAAACAAACATAACAAAGCTTATGAGCTTGGGGAAACCCTAATTAAGAATAAGGGCGAATTTACTGCGGTTGTCTGCAGCAGCGATGAAATTGCTATAGGCATAATGGACAGCTTTATAGATAATGGCGTTAAAGTTCCGGAAGAGGTTTCAATAGCCGGATTTGGAAATATAAGAGAAGGCAAGTTCGTAAGACCTGAGCTTACAACCATAGGAGAGCCATACTACGATGTGGGAGCAGTTGGCATGAGAATGCTGATAAAAATGATTAAAGGCGATAAAACTCAGCAGGGTTTAATGGAACTGCCGTTTACTCTGGAAAAGAGAAAGAGTGTAAAAACGCTGGTTTAATCGTAATTTGTTGAAATTATGAGGAAATTTATATTAATTTATTGACAAATATTGATATTTTACTTTAGCCTGTCCCTCTATAATATTTATTATAGGGGGGCTGCATATGAAAAAAAGATTTGTATACATAATGCTTGTCTTATTGTTATTCAGTTATAATTCAATAAGTGCTTATGAATATCATGATGAGATAAGCGGTCTGGAATATTTGCTCAACAGGCGCATTGATGCAATGAATGAATTCCTTTACGGAGAAAAGGATATGGATGTGCTGGAAGACAAGCTAAATGGGATTGAAGTCGAAGAACTTCTGGAAAACGATCTTTGTATTTTGGAAAAGGTTATTGACAATCCAACGGATTATGAGCTTGCAATGAATGTTGAGGTGTATAAAATTAACAGCCTAAATAGAACAGAAGGCAAGCTCTTAATCAACGCTGACTTAAACTGGATGATGAGCGGATATGACGGAGAATTTAATATGGTCAGAAATTATGATATAAAATGTGTTGAAGTTTCTGGGCAGATGTACCTGACTTCATTGTCCATATTAAATGATTAATAACTATTTTTGCAGGGTATAATTTAAATAATTAAATAATTGATTTTAGGAGATAAAAATGAATAACGACAAACTATTTTACAAGAAAAACTTTATTTGGGAAAAGTTAAGCAGTGATGAAAGAAACGAAGTATTTAAATTGGGGGACGATTACAGAGCATTTATGGATGCCTCCAAAACAGAAAGGCTTTCAGTGAAAGAAATTGTAAGAAGAGCTGAGGCAGACGGATTTGTTAATTTTAACAGCAAAAAGGATTTAAAGTCCGGTGACAAAGTTTATCTTGTCAACAAAGAAAAGAATGTGGTGCTGGCTGTTATCGGAAAAGAAAGCATAGAAAACGGAATGAACATTGTGGGAAGCCACATCGATTCAC
This sequence comes from Firmicutes bacterium UBA5227, assembly GCA_002409285.1. Lineage (GTDB taxonomy): Bacteria > Bacillota > Clostridia > Tissierellales > Sedimentibacteraceae > Sedimentibacter. The sequence continues at coordinate 28,140 of DHUT01000022.1, forward strand.
CAAGACTTGATATTAAGCAAAACCCATTGTATGAGGAACATGGGATTTCATTGATGAAAACTCATTATTACGGTGGAATCAGAAAATATCAGTGGGTTACAATTCCACTTGCCATGTATGGAACAGTTGTAAAGGCTGACGGTGAAGCAATTGAAATATCCATAGGTGACAATGAAAACGACCCTGTATTCTGTATTACAGACTTGCTTCCTCACTTAGCTAAGGATCAGAATGACAAAAAGCTTGGCGAAGCTATTGAAGGAGAGGGACTGAATGTTATTATAGGCAGCCTTCCGGAAGTCTGCGAAGATGAAAAAGAAGCAAAGAAGTTTAAGCTTAATGTTCTTAAAATTCTTAATGAAAAATACGGAATGATAGAAGAGGATTTCCAGACAGCAGAGCTTGAGATAGTACCTGCCGGAAAGTCCAGAGACGTGGGAATTGACAGAGGAATGATAATAGCATATGGTCATGATGACAGAGTATGCGCATATACGTCGCTGCAGGCAATTCTTAACATTGAAAACACCGACAAAACCGCAATTGCTTTGTTTGCGGATAAGGAAGAGGTAGGAAGCATAGGAAGTACCGGAATGCAGTCAGTATTTTTCAATAACATGGTAGCTGAAATGATAGCACTGCAAAACAACGGTGAGTACTGTGAGCTTTCATTGAAACGAGCCCTTGCAAACAGCAGCATGCTTTCGTCAGACGTTGCAGCAGGTGTAGATCCAACATATCCTCAGGTTTCGGAGCTTCAAAATTCACCTGTAATGGGTCAGGGTGTGGCAATGGTAAAATATACCGGAAGCAGAGGCAAATCCGGAGCTAATGATGCAAATGCAGAGTATATCGGAAAACTGAGAAAACTCTTTAATGACAACGGAGTAATCTGGCAGACTGCAGAACTGGGAAAGGTTGACCAGGGAGGCGGAGGAACAATCGCCTATATATTGGCAAACTACAACATGGATGTGGTTGATTTCGGAGTACCTGTACTGAGCATGCACGCACCTTACGAATTAATATCAAAAACAGACTTATACATGGCTTACAAAGCATACGAAACATTTTACAATAAATATAAATAATTGAATACAACTAAAAAATCTCCGTTCAAGGGGATTTTTTATAGAATAAAGCTTTGAGGCTATAGCAAAAAATTGTATTTTCTAATTTAAATAAAAGGCTATAAAAGCACTGACATATTGTTGTCGGTGCTTTTTATTAATATAATAGCTGATTTTCCGGGTGCCCATGAAGGGATACAACAGGTAAACCTGATTGACTGGTTAAGTTGACTATCCTGAATAAATTTTATCTTGATATGCAGTGGTGTAATTTTAAATACACCCAGATGAATTTTTGTACATAAAATAAATTTTTATCAAGCACTTACTGTTTATTGCTATTATATGAACAAACATCATAAATTAATTACCAGGTGTTATTCATTGACTTTTTATTTACAAGAATATATAATGTACATGGTTATTAATTATAATGGAGGTCAATAAATTGCAGAATGAATTTGTTCAGTCAAGAGAAAAAGAATTTTCGGAATTGAAAGAATATATTGACTCGATAAAAAATTCACAAGGTATATTGATGCAGACGCTGCAGAAGGCTCAGGATTTATTTGGATACCTGCCTCTGGAAGTTCAGAAATTTATTTCTGAGGAAACAAATATACCCTTAGCAGATATTTATGGAGTCGTTACATTCTATACTCAATTTACTATCGAGGAAAAAGGCAGACATAAAGTCGGTGTATGTCTTGGTACAGCCTGTTATGTAAAAGGTTCCCAGGAAGTTATGGATAAACTGGTAGAAGAGTTAGGAATAAACGTCGGACAAACTACCGAAGATAAATTATTTACTCTCGAAGCTACAAGATGTCTTGGTTGCTGCGGATTAGCACCTGTTATGACTGTGGACGAAGATGTTTACGGCAATATGGATCCTAAAAAAGTGCCTGAGGTAATTGCCAAGTATAAGAATCAGGAGGTGCGGGCTTGAAATCTATAGATGAATTAAAAATGTTGAGAGATGAATTTAACAAAAATTCCAAAAATGACAGCAGGGACAATGAAATAAGAATTGTTGTAGGAATGGCTACATGCGGAATTTCAGCCGGAGCAAAACCGGTGTTTGACACTCTGATAAAAGAAGTAGAGGAAAAAAGGTTAAACAATGTTCAGGTGGTACAGACCGGCTGCATCGGTATGTGCACCTATGAGCCTATAGTTGAGGTTTATGCCCCTGATGAAGAAAAAGTAACATACACACATGTAAATGCAGACAAGGCAAAAAAGATAGTTGAAGAAATTGAAAAGAAAAAACAAGATGATTCTATAGAAAAGATACCTTTAATGGACAGCCAGTTTTACAAAAAGCAAAAAAGAGTAGCACTTAGAAACTGCGGAATTATTGATCCGGAAAATATTAACGAATATATTGCCAAGGACGGATATATGGGTTTAGGCAAGGCTCTTTCCATGACTCCCGATGAAGTTATTGCTCTGATGAAAAACTCAGGCTTAAGAGGAAGGGGAGGAGCAGGTTTCCCTACAGGTATGAAGTGGAGCTTTGCTGCACCTAACAAGGCAGATCAGAAATATATTATATGTAACGCAGACGAAGGAGACCCGGGTGCATTTATGGACAGAAGCGTCCTGGAGGGAGATCCTCATGCAGTACTTGAAGCAATGGCTATTGCTGGATATGCTATAGGTGCAACCAAGGGATTCATTTATGTCAGAGCCGAATATCCGGTGGCGGTAAAAAGACTTGAAATTGCAATTAAACAAGCCAGAGAGCTGGGACTTTTGGGTAAAAATATCTTCAACTCCGGCTTTGATTTTGATATAGAAACAAGACTTGGGGCAGGAGCGTTTGTATGCGGTGAAGAAACCGCCCTGATGCAGTCCATAGAAGGAAAGAGAGGAATGTCAAGAGTTAAGCCTCCGTTCCCTGCCAACAAAGGTCTTTGGGGAAAGCCCTCAGTAATAAATAATGTAGAGACACTGGCCAACATACCTCAGATAATAAATGGAGGAGCTGAATGGTTCAGAAGCTTCGGTACTGAAAAATCTCCCGGAACAAAAGTATTTGCATTGGGCGGCAAGATTACAAATACGGGGCTTGTGGAAGTTCCTATGGGTACAACTCTGAGAGAAGTTATTTATGATATAGGCGGCGGATGCCCTAACGGAAAAAAATTTAAGGCTGTTCAGACAGGAGGTCCATCAGGCGGATGTCTGACTAAGGATCATCTGGATACTCCCATAGAGTATGAAACCCTTATGGCCGTAGGCTCGATGATGGGTTCAGGCGGAATGATAGTAATGGATGAAGATAACTGCATGGTTGATATTGCAAGGTTCTTCCTTGACTTTACAGTTGATGAATCCTGTGGCAAATGTACTCCCTGCAGAGTCGGAACACGAAGAATGCTGTCAATTTTGGAAAAGATAACGGCAGGCGAAGGAACAATGGAAGACCTGGAAGAGCTGGAAAGCCTGGCAAACAGTGTAAAGGATTCTTCTCTTTGCGGACTTGGACAGACAGCACCCAATCCTGTATTGTCAACCCTGAAATATTTTAAGGACGAATATATTGCCCATGTTGTAGATAAAAAATGTCCTGCTAAGCATTGCAAAGCTTTATTGACTTATGAAATAAATAAGGACAAGTGCACCGGATGTACTCTGTGTGCAAGAAAATGTCCTGTACAATGTATAGACGGCACTGTTAAGAATCCTCATGTCATTAACAAGGAATTGTGCATTAAGTGCGGCAATTGCTTCAGCGTGTGCAGATTCGGCGCTGTAGAAAAAAATTAAGAGGGAGGAAGACATGGCTATAGTTAAACTTAATATAAACGGAAAAGAAATAACGGCTGAATCCGGCAAGACTGTCTTGCAGGCAGCCTTGGAAAATAATATAGAAATACCTCATCTGTGCTTTGACGAAAGACTTGAAGTATATGCAGGCTGTGGATTATGCCTGATTGAAATCGAAGGGCAGCCAAAGACAGCAAGAGCATGTGCAACACCTGTGTCAGAGGGACTAATTGTGAGAAGCGATACTAAAAAGGTTGTGGACGCAAGAAATACAGCGCTGAACCTGTTAGTTTCACAGCACATTGGAGATTGCAAGGCTCCATGTACATTAAACTGTCCTGCACATACGGATGTTCAGGGTTATGTAGGTCTTGTGGCAAATAAACAATACAAGGAAGCACTGAAGCTTATAAAGGAAAAACTTCCTTTGCCTGCAAGCATAGGAAGAGTATGTCCTCATCCTTGTGAAAAGGCGTGCAGAAGACAAAATGTGGAGGATTCTGTATCAATTGCATGCATCAAGACCTTTGCGGCAGACTATGATTTAAATTCTGAAGATGTATATATACCAAGCTTGAAGCCAGCAACAGGAAAGAAGGTTGCTGTGGTAGGAGCAGGTCCTGCAGGTCTTTCTGCAGCATACTTCCTGCTTCGGGACGGTCATACTGTTGAAATATTCGAAGCAATGGAGAAACCGGGCGGAATGCTGAGATACGGAATTCCAGAGTACCGACTTCCCAAAAATGTGGTGGATGCGGAAGTAGCTGTCATTGAAGCAATGGGTGCAAAAATGAACTATGGTGTGAAAATCGGAGAGGATATGTCCCTTGATTACCTGCAAAACAAGTATGATGCAGTATTTTTAGGCATTGGTGCATGGAAGAGTTCACCCATGAGATGTGAAGGAGAGAATACTCCCGGAGTATTGGGAGGTATTGATTTCTTAATCAAGGTGGCAGAGAATAAGCCTGTTAATATCGGTAAAAAGGTAATAGTAGTAGGCGGAGGAAATACTGCAATGGACGTTGCAAGAACAAGCATACGTCTTGGTGCGGAAGAGGTAAGAGTAGTTTACAGGAGAACTGAGAATGAAATGCCTGCGGAAAAGATAGAAATACAGGAGGCCAGAGAGGAAGGAGTTATATTCTCATTCCTGTCAGCACCGGCATTGGTGGAAAGTGACGGTGAAAAGGTCACAGGTCTTAAATGTGATGTTATGGCTCTTGGAGAAAAGGATGCCTCAGGAAGACAAAGACCGGAGCCGACAGGTGAATCTGTAATTTTTGAAGCAGATACAATAATTGCGGCAATCGGACAGGAAGTTGACTGCGGAAAAATAAATGTCGGACAGGGTAAAAAGAAAAATATTGCCATAAATGAAAGCACTTTTGAAACTAATCTGAGGGGTGTTTTTGCCGGCGGCGATGCTGCAACAGGTCCTAAAATTGCAATAGATGCAATTGCACAGGGTCAATATGCGGCAGGAGTAATAAGCAGTTATTTAGAAGGAGAAATTATACCGCACAAGGATCTTCCCCTTGTTTATACTGAAGTTACCAGGGAAGATTTCAAAGACAGGGAGGTAGTTCCAAGAGTTGCTCACAGAACCGTTGAACCAGAAATCAGAAAGTTCAACTTCCAGCCTATACTTCCAACTATGACTGAGGAAGAGGCTGTGAGAGAAGGCTCAAGATGCCTTGAATGTGGGTGCAAGGATTACTTTGAATGTCAGCTTGTGGACTATATCAAAAAGTATGAGGTTGACACTGTTAAATACCATGCTGAAAATGAAAAGAAATTTAAGGAAACAGAACATCCGTTCATTTCTCAAAATGTTGACAAATGTGTGTTGTGCGGATTGTGCGTAAGAACATGCAGCGAAGTCGTAGGTGCTTCAGCACTGGGATTTGTTGAAAGAGGAAATGAGACTTTTGTTGCTCCGGCTTTTGAGCAGGGGCTGAAATCTACAAGCTGTATATCCTGCGGACAGTGTATTGATGTATGCCCTACAGGCGCATGGCTTGACAGGAGAGAAAATATTAAGGAAATACCTTTGAATTTAACTGAAACAAAGTCTGTATGCAGTTACTGTTCCGTAGGCTGTGAGATTGTATATGAACACAAGGATAATGTGGTGTATAAGGCTTCAAGCCCAAAAGAAAATGAAATACCAATGTGCGGAAGAGGAAAATTCGGTATTGAGCATATCAATAATGAAAACAGGCTGTTAGAACCTAAAGCAAGGGTTAAGGGTGCACAGGTTCCTGTGTCGATGGAAGCTGCTTTGTACGAAACTGCAAAACGCCTGAGGAGCATACAAAATATGTATGGCGAAAATCAAATAGCGTTTGTGGTTTCGCCTAAGCTGACAAATGAAGAACTGACAAAAATAAATGCTGTTGCAAAAGAGTTAAATACTAACTATAAAGGTTCATTTACAGTTGATGCCGAACCGGGAATAGAAACAGTATTAGGCGAAAATAAATCCACAACTACGCTGGATGAATTAGATGCCGCTGATTTAATTATTTCTGCGGGACAGCTCTACGAACATCATCCTTCTGCGGGCATGAAGCTTAGGAGACTTGCTGCAGCAAAGCCGGTTATTTCCATATCAGCCGAGAAAACCAAGGCGGATATGTGGGCTAAGAAGATTGATGCAGACAAATATGAAGAATTCTTTGCAGAGGTTCTTAAAGCCTTGATTGATAAAGGTGTAATTAAGAAAGAAACTGCAGAAGCATGTACAAATGGAACAAATTTATTAAATGCTCTTGAAAAAATAACGGTAAGTAAGTCAGCAGATGAAGTTGCCGAAAGCATAAAGAAATCTAAAAAGCCTGTTATTGTTGCAGATGCAAATACTGTTAACAGCGGTGCCTTAAAGGTACTTGCGGACATAACCCTGTTAACGGGCAATAAGGACAGAGCTAACAGAGGATTAATAGTTCTTAAAGCTAAATCCAACAGCCAGGGGGCATGGAACACCGGGTTCAGAACTTCAGGTGAAGAAATTAAAAATGCTCTTATGAATAATGAGCTAAAGGGGCTTGTGGTAATAGGCGAGGATATTATAGGTAATAATCCTGAGCTTAAAAAAGCAGCAGACAAACTTAAATTCTTTGCGGTATTTGATATAATGGAAAGTGACACCACAAAAGCGGCGGAATATGTTCTTCCTCTTTGCAGCCTTGCAGAAAGTAAAGGAACAATAACAAGTGCTGACGGAACTGAGAGAATTGTAACTCAGGCAATCAGGCCTCTTACAGGCGTGTCAAACTACGAAATGTTTGAAAAGCTTGCAGAATTGTTAAATGCAGAATGTGCTTCAAGCGACGATCAAAAATGTGAAACACAGCTTTATGTTCCGGTATTTGAAGGAAAAGAAAAAGAATATGAAGTATATGATACGGTGGAAAAGGCATTTTTAACAAACCTGAAAGCAAATTGTGTAAGTTTTAAATAGACAGTAATTAAATATTCAATTAGATCCTGTAAAATACCCGGGCTGTGACCTTTTAAGCTTCACAGACGCTGATTTTACCTAAAATCAAGACGCAGCAGTGACTCCTGATTTGGATTTAAAAATAAATTGCATGAGATTCTCCAAGCCCTGCTTTCGGAATCTCATCTTTTTATTTGTACATTCTCTGTAGACACAGCCCAAAGGGTTATCATCAAGGCAGAAAAATCTTTCATTCTTAATTGATTATTGGTGAAGATAAAGTTATAATAACATTGTTAATCATATGGAGGTGCTATGGAACAATATTTTACGCAAAATCCCACAAGTGAAAAAGAAATATATAAATTTGACTGGAATATTGGCAAACAAAGATTTAATTTTTATACGAGCAACAGTGTCTTCTCAAAAAAAGGAATGGACTTTGGTTCAATGCTTCTTGCAGAGACAGTTATAAAAGAGAATGAAAGTTTTGACGGTAGCATATTGGATTTAGGCTGTGGATATGGCCCCATAGGTGTTATCCTTGCCGGGTTTTTAAAAAATTCTTCAGTTGCCATGTCGGATGTAAATGAAAGAGCTCTGGAGCTTTGTTTAATGAATGTAAAGGAAAACAAGGTTGGGGACAGAGTGAAGATTATAAAATCATCTGCCTTTGAAAGTATTGATGAAAGCTTTGATGTCATAGTTACAAATCCTCCCATAAGAGCAGGGAAGGACGTGGTATTTTCTTTTTATGAGGGAGCTTTTAAACATCTTAAATCCGGCGGAAAGCTGTATGTTGTTATACAAAAAAAACAGGGTGCACCAAGCACCAGTACAAAACTTAAAGAAATTTTCGGAAACTGTGAAGTATCGGATAAAAAATCAGGATATTTTATATTCAGAGCAGAGAAGAATATGAGTTAGTCTTCTATTTTTTTGCTTCTGCTTCCGGTAAAATAGTTTACTTCTGCTCCGGCAAGAAAAATGAATGATAACATATATATCCAGATTAGAAAAACAATTAATCCTGAGAGATTGCCATAAATAGAATTATAATACATTATTTTGGTGCTTATATATCCGGAATATATTACAGAGCCTATTATAAATCCTAATGTGGAGACTGCTGCTCCGGGAAAGACGAAGGAAAAGTTCACCTTTTCGTAGGTCATAAATTTATAAGCCGCTGAAAACAGAAGAAATAAAATCAAGACCGGAAGTACATACCTGTATACGTGAATAAATACATAGGTTACTTCCGGCAAAAGCTTGATGCTCTGAAAAAATAACACTAACTGTTTTCCCAGAACTATGAGGGCAAAAATTAAATGCATTCCTAACATTATTCCCAGAGTAAAGACTATTCCCTCGATTCGCATGAAAAAATAATTCTTATTTGCCGTAAAACCATATGCCCTGTTGATTCCGTTAATTATTGTTGCACTGCCGGCAGTTGCGGACCACAAGAGTATGAGAACACTGTAAGAAAAATTAGTATTGCTGTAGCTGTTTACAGAATTGTCAATCACGTTTCCAATAATATTAAAAACATCAGAAGGAATTATGTTTTCCAATGGACTTAATATATAGGTTATTTCACCGCTGTAATTGGATAAAAATGAAATCGCTAAAATCAGCAAAGGAAATATACCCAATATTATGTAGTATGAAAATTGGGCACTTAAGGCAAAGACATTATCTTCCTTGATTTTTAACATAAATTTTTTTATAAAATCAACTGCTTTCATTTATTAACCTTTAGGGAAGTTTTTTAAATATTTTAAATATTATACCATATTATATACAAAAAGCTATGATTATATTACCGGATATCAGGCGTCGTTAAATTAGTGAACAGTAATTAATAGCTATTAATCAACAAAGTTGTTAAAAAAGCATTGTGAAAAACAGTGTGCTATGTTAAAATATACATGTAAAAATTAAAGAGGGTGATTTTTATGAACACAATTTTATCACCTCAAGAGGCTAAATATTTAAGACGATTAAATGAACCGGATAAATCACGTATTATAAAAGCATTAAAAAAGTTAGAATTAGAGCCGCCACAAGGGAATATTAAGAGCCTTTCCGGGAAAGATGGTTATAGGCTTCGAATCGGAGATTACAGGGCATTGTTTGACATTATAGATGGTACAATAGTTATTCATACTATTGCTCCAAGAGGGCAAGCGTATAAAGGAGGTTTTTGAAATGTCGGTTATTAAAAAAGAAATTCAAGAATATATAAATGTTTTACCTGACAGTGCGTTATTGGCATTAAAACCACTTCTCATGCTGTTAATTGCAGAGGAACCAATTGTTGAAGACGATTTGACTGAAGAGGAAAAAGCTATAATTTTGCGGGGCAGAGAGGAATATTCGAAAGGCACATATGTTCCTATTGAAGAAATATAAGTTTTGACTTGACTTGACTTGACATTAAAAATCTAAATGGATGGCTTCCAAACTGAAGGATCCGTCCGAAATATCCGAAATATCCGAA
>DHUT01000022.1:38095-64625 GCA_002409285.1 Firmicutes bacterium UBA5227
GAAATATCCGAAATATCCGAAATAACTGGAAGAAAAAAGTATAGAATAAATGTTAAATAATTATCAAAAATTTATTAAAACCCTTGATTTAACTTTTTACGAGTGTTATAATTAGAATAGGCAAAAAAAGGACATGATCCAATACAATAGGAGGTTTAAATGGAAATTAAAAAAATATGTGTTGTCGGAACAGGTACAATGGCAAAAGGTATTATACAAACCTTTGCTCAGACAGGTTACACTGTGGTTGTTAAAGGCAGACCGGGAAAGACCTATGATACTTTAGAAGATACCATAGGCAAAGGGCTTGCAAAATTAGTTGCTAAAGGAAAAATTGAGCAATCAGCAATGGATGCAACATTAGCAAATATTACTAAGGCTACCGAATATGTTGACTGCAGCGATGCTGATTTATTTATCGAAGCTGTGGCAGAAGATATGGTGACAAAACATGAAATATTCAATGAGATTGAAGCAATCGCTAAAGAAAGCGCAATTTTATCAACAAATACATCATCTCTGTCAATAACTGAAATAGCTTCTAAAAGCAAAAGACCTGAACAAGTAATAGGGATGCACTTCTTTAACCCGGTTCCTGTTATGAAGCTGATAGAAATCATTAAAGGCAAACTGACCAGCGAAGAAGTACATAATACAATATTTGAACTGGCGAAAAAAATTGGGAAGACTCCTGTAAGCGTCGATGAAGCACCCGGATTTGTTGTAAACAGAATACTTGTACCTATGGTTAACGAAGGTGTTGGCATATTGGCAGATGGTGTTGCAACTAAAGAAGAAATAGATACGGCTATGAAGCTGGGGGCAAACCATCCTATGGGACCATTGGAATTAGGCGATTTGATTGGACTTGACGTATGCCTTGCTATTATGGAAGTTTTATATAATGAATTTGGGGATCCAAAATACAGACCACATCCATTATTAAGAAAAATGGTAAGAGCTAACCTGTTGGGAAGGAAAACAGGCAAGGGATTCTATGACTACAGCAAGTAGTTAATAAATTAATAATCTGTAATAAAGCATAGAGAACGGGTTATCCGTTCTTTGTTTTTTTGACTTTATAATATATTTGCAATTTTAGCTTGAAATAAGTATTTTCATTAAGTATAATTAAGTGAAATTGTATTATGTATTTTTGTAAATACTAATAAAAATCAAGGAGGGAAAAATGAGCGAAAATTATACTGAAAACAGGGAGTCGGTTAATTTTATACAAAAAATAATTAATGAAGACCTTGCCAGAGGTACATACGGCAATAGGGTACAGACAAGATTTCCTCCGGAACCAAACGGTTATCTTCATGTGGGTCATGCTAAGTCAATATGCTTGAATTACAGCCTTGCAAAGAAAAATAACGGTATTTTTAACTTGAGATTTGATGATACCAACCCTACCAAGGAGGATGACTCATTTGTAGAATCTATAATAGATGATGTAAAATGGTTATGTCCGGATTGGAAGGAAAGAATATTTTTTGCTTCTGATTATTTTGATCAAATGTATGACTATGCTGTTGAATTAATTAAAAAGGATTTGGCTTATGTAGATGATTTGTCAGCGGATGAAATAAGGGATTATAGAGGAACGCTGACTGAGCCCGGAAAAGAAAGCCCCTGGAGAAACAGGTCTGTTGAAGAGAATTTAAAATTATTTGCTGAAATGAAAAATGGTATATATGCAAACGGCGAAAAGGTTCTGAGAGCAAAAATTGATATGGCAAGTCCCAACATCAACATGAGGGATCCAGTTATTTACAGAATTCTTCACGAATCTCATCACAATACTGGTGACAAGTGGTGCATATATCCTATGTATGATTATGCACATCCCGTTGAGGATGCCATAGAAGGAATAACTCATTCAGTTTGCACTTTGGAATTTGAAGACCATCGACCGTTTTATGAATGGGTGCTAAATAATCTAAATGATTTTAAGGCAGCTCCCACGAAACAGATAGAATTTGCCAAATTATTTTTAAGCAAGACAATGATGGGCAAGAGATATTTGAAGAGAATGGTTGAGGAAGGCTACGTAGACGGATGGGATGACCCACGTATGCCCACGGTTGCAGCACTGCGCAGAAGAGGCTATACACCTGAGTCCATACAGAACTTCTGCGAGGCAATAGGAGTTTCAAAAGCGCAAAGCGTTGTTGATATAGCTATGCTTGAACATGCCATAAGAGATGATTTGAGCTTAAAGGCACCAAGAACCATGGCAGTACTTGACCCTATTAAATTAATTATTACTAATTATCCTGAGGATCAGGTGGAGTATATGGAATCAGAAAACAACCCTGACAATCCGGATATGGGTTCAAGAATGGTTCCCTTTTGCAGGGAATTATATATTGAACGTGAGGATTTCATGGAAGAACCGCCAAAAAAATATTACAGACTTTTCCCGGGCAATGAAGTGAGACTTAGAAACGCATATTTCGTAAAATGCCAAGACTTTATCAAGGATGAAGATGGCAATATAATTGAGGTGCATTGTACCTACGATCCTGAAACAAAAAGTGGCTCAGGATTTACCGGAAGAAAAGTAAAGGGAACAATCCACTGGGTATCTGCTAAACACTGTGTTGATGCTGAGGTAAGGCTTTATGATTACATGATGGAAGACCAGGAATATGACAAAACCAATTTCCTTGAAAAATTGAATCCCAATTCCAAGGTAGTCCTGAGTAACTGCAAGGTTGAGCCTGACATGAAGGAACATAGCGTTGGAGACAGGTTCCAGTTTTTGAGACATGGATATTTCATAATTGATCGGGATACAACAGAAAATAAACTAATATTTAACAGAATAGTGCAGTTGAAAAGCAGCTATAAAAAGCAGTTGTAAAGGTACGGGGGCACACCTTTAAAGAGGGAGAGAGTCCTTGGGATCGGAGGAATGTCCCCAATTGGTACGGAACATTCCTATAGTTCAAGAAGGTGGTATAATTGAACATACAAGAAATAATAAGAAACAGTCTTGCTGAAAACAAGTTTATATATGGAGTATTTGCAACGCCCAGAAACAAATCGGATAATCCTTATAAAAAGATAACGGCGAGACCTGTTTCCATTAAAAATGAAAATATCATTCAATTTGAAAAATTCACGGAGAAGCAGGCCTTTCATGATAACTATACCTACAGCATGGCTGTTGATGAAATTGTCAGCCTTATTGTCAACGAATATCGTAATATCAACATTTTTACAGAGGATGCAGATTATCAGATAATGGTCAGCAAAAAAGGAATGATTAAGGTTGCAGAAAAAGAACCGACAAAAAGCAGGAGTATAGAGGCTCATAATAAGCAGAAGCAATACATTATAAAGGAAAATGAGCCCTGTGATTTTTTGATTCTCCTTGGTGTTATGAACAAGGATGGTGCCGTATATTCAAAAAAGTATGATAAATTTAAACAAATAAATAAGTTCCTGGAAATAGTTGATGATTCCTTAAAAGGGAAGAGGCTCCAGGATGATTTTATGATTATAGATTTTGGCTGCGGCAAGGCCTACTTAACGTTTGCCTTGTATTATTACTTTTACTTTATACGTAAGGTTAAAGTTAAAATAACAGGTTTGGATTTAAAAGATGAAATAATTGAATTCTGTAATGAAACTGCAAGGAAGCTAAAATATGATAACCTTGAATTCATCTATGGGAATATTGAAAACTTTGAATACAGGTCAAAGGTGGATATGATTGTAACTCTCCATGCCTGTGATACGGCAACAGATGCAGCACTAATTAAGGCAATTAAATGGAACGCTGAAATTATTTTGTCAGTTCCATGCTGCCAGCACGAGCTGTATGATAAAATAAGTAACGTTGATTTGGAACCAATGTTAAAGCATGGATTGATAAAGGAAAGAATTTCTTCTCTTGTGACAGATTCCCTCAGGGGACTGTTTTTAGAAACAAAGGGCTACAAAGTTCAGCTGATGGAATTTATTTCAATTGAGCATACTCCCAAAAATATTCTAATAAGAGCTGTCAAAAACGATAAATATAACGAAAACTCCGAAAAAGAATATGAAGATTTTAAAAATTTTTGGAACCTTAAAGATTTATTTATAGAACGATACTATAATGAACAATAGCTGAACATTGTTAAATGTTAAGGAGGATACATGGGCGTTGAGTATAGTTTTAACAAGGGCAACAGGGAAATATTTGAATATATTTTAGATAATGTACCTGATTCCATAACCGTTGTTGATTTGGAGGGAAAAGTTATTTTCTTCAATTCTACTGCTGAGGAGTATTTTGACGTGTCAAAAAAGGATATAATAGACAAGGATATAAAAGATTTTTTCCCTAATGCATTACTTCCGAAGGTTCTTCAGCAAAAGACGGCATATCACAATATTTACAACAGCCCAAGAGAAAACAGCTTTGTTGTTTCCAGTGCAATACCTCTAAGCGATAAGCACGGAAATATAATCGGAGCGCTTGCCAGAGATCGGGATATAACAGAAATAGTGAAATTAAGTGAATTATTGAACAAAACTCAGTCAAGTCTGTTGAGTCTTGAGAAGGAATATTCGAAAATTGCTGCCTCAGGTGAAGACTATTTTTCTAAAATCATAAGCAACAATGCAAGCTTTATACAAATTATAAACCTTTGCAAAAACATTTCAGGTTCACCGATAAATATATTGCTGAAGGGAGAAAGCGGCACGGGGAAGGAACTGTTTGCAAAGGCAATTCATTATGAAAGTGGCAGAAAAGGCAGGTTTATTCCGATAAATTGCAGCGCTGTTCCGAAGGAACTGTTTGAAAGCGAATTCTTCGGATATGAAGCCGGTGCTTTTACCGGTGCAAGAGGTGAAGGCAAAAAAGGAAAATTTGAGGAAGCAGAAGGGGGTACATTATTTCTCGACGAAATCGGGGACATGCCCATGGAGCTTCAGCCAAAGCTTTTAAGAATATTAGAAGAAGGGTTTGTTACCAGGATAGGAGGAAATAAACCAAGAAGAATAGATGTAAGAATAATATCTGCCACCAACAAGGACATAAGGGAATTAATCAATGAAGATAGGTTTCGAAAGGATTTGTATTACCGGCTTGATGTTTTTCAGGTTAATATTCCGCCATTGAGAGAGAGAAAGGGAGATATAGTACTTTTAGCCAATAAATTTATACAGGAATTCTGCATGGAGCAGGGTGTTAATATCATTGAAATACCAACGGATGTTTTGAGTATATTTTCTGAATACAACTGGGAAGGCAATGTGAGAGAATTAAGAAATGTAATTCAAAGATCAGTAATATATGCATTCCAAAGTGGAAAAGATAAAGTAGAAAAAGAATTTCTCCCAGCATATATGCAAAACATCAAGGTAGATGAAATAAGCAAGGTAATTAATGTTAATGCAATTAACCAATGCGAGGCAGGATTGGAAGAGTATCTGGGAAGAATTGAAAAACAAATAATTAAAAAGACTCTGACGGAATTGAACTTCAATAAATCTGAAGCAGCAAAACGCTTAAAAATTCCAAGAGCAACACTGTATTATAAAATAGATAAATACGAAATAGAAGGATAATATGGAAAAAATCAGATTAGCAGCAATATCTGCCTTTGGCTTAGAGGCAATAGTAAAAAGAGAATTAGATGAACTTGGTTATGAAAATGTAACCACAGATAATGGCTGGATGTATTTTGACGCAGAAATTAAAGATATACCAAGAACAAATATAAACTTAAGATGCGCAGACAGAGTTATGCTTGTAATGGGTCAATTCCAGGTTTACAGCTTTGAAGAGCTGTTTGATAAAACCTATGAGCTGCCCTGGGAAAAATGGATTGCCAGGGATGGCAAATTTACTGTTAAAGGAAAGAGCGTCAAATCAAAATTATACTCAACCCCTGATTGCCAGTCAATTGTCAAAAAGGCAATTTCAAAGAAACTGTGTGAAGAATACGATGTTGAATGGATGCCTGAAACCGGAGCGGAATTTACAGTTCAGATATCAATACACAAGGATATTGCAACGCTGTCAATAGATACAACAGGAGCGAGAGAAGGGCTGTTTAAGAGAGGCTACAGAGAAAAATCCCTGGAAGCACCACTGAAGGAAACTATGGCAGCGTCACTTGTCAAACTGAGTTTTTGGAATAAGGACAGAGTGCTTTATGATCCTATGTGCGGTTCGGGAACCATTGCAATTGAAGCAGCACTTATTGGAAGAAACATAGCTCCCGGACTTAATCGTTCATTTGCAGCCCAGAGATGGCCTGTGGTAAAAGAAGAATACTGGAAAAGTGCAAAGACAGAGGCAAGAAAGAAAATAGACCTTAATTCCGATATTAAGATTTATGCCTCTGATATCAGCAAAAAAGCTATAGAAATTGCAAAGGAAAATGCAATTGAAGCCGGTGTGGATGACTGCATTGAATTTTTTGTTAAAGATGTTATGAATATAAGGGAGCCCATGTGTCCAAACGGAGTGTTGATAACAAATCCACCTTACGGTGAAAGAATAGGTGAAACTGTTGATATACAAAAGATTCATAAAAAATTAGGTCAAGTATTCGGTAGAGATAAAACCTGGTCGGTGTATGTAATAACATCAGTGGAAAGCCTTGAAAAGGATTTTGGCAGAAAAGCAGATAGGAAAAGGAAGCTGTTTAATGGAGCTGTAAGGGTTGATTACTACCAGTTTTTCGGAGAAAAACCCATCAGAAACAGAGATTAACCGTTAAATATGTAAGTTCTCTCACAAAAAAGTTGAAAAGAAATCATTTTTATTGTACACTATAAATATATGTTTGATTTTTTCGTATATTGTGTTATTATATAAACTACAATGCAAAGGTTGAGGCATATATGATTGAAGAAGTAAGTGCCGGAGGAATTGTTTTCTTCAAGGACAATATATTGATGTTAAAAAAATTTAACGGAGATTGGGTTCTTCCAAAAGGCAGGGTTGAAGGAAACGAGACACTTAATGAAACTGCCATACGAGAGGTTTACGAGGAAACAAAGGCAAAAGTTATCACAGTCAAATACCTTGGAAAAATAAATTATGAATTTAACCGAACCGACTACTTAGGCGGAGTTCATATAAATAAAGAGGTTCACTGGTACTTAATGATTGCACGAAATATGAATTGTACCGCTCAGAAAAACGAAGGCTTTGTTGAGGCAAAATTTCTTCCTTTCGAAAGAACATTGAAAATTGCACGCTATGATGATGAAAGGGGAATTATTAAAAAGGCTGTTGAAGATAGATTTCATTGCTTTAAGTAAGGTGATAATATGACATTTTCTTCAAAAACTAAAGATGAGTTATCCAGAACAGAGATAACCGATATGCTCAGTGCGAGAGCTGAGGTAGCGGCTGTGGCAAGAACGATGGGTTATGTTACCCTTAAAGGGCTAAACAAAATTGAAATAGAATTTTCAACAGAAAATGCCGCAGTAGCAAGACGTGTTTTTAAGCTTCTGAAAACGGCCTTTGACATTTCAACTGAGGTCAGCATAGAAAAAACAAACAGGCTAAAAAAACATAATAATTATATAGTTAAAATAAACGATAGCAGATCTAAGGGTTTTTTGCAGGAAATAAAGATTGCCGGAAAAGATTCCGTGAATTTTATGACATATGACTTTGGTGTTCCAAGGGAATTGATTAAAAATGATGCATGCAAACGTGCTTACGTCAAGGGGGCGTTTATGGGATGCGGTTCTATAAGCGATCCTGAGAAATCCTATCATGCTGAATTTGTTAATAGCAGAGAAGAACACAGCAAGGGAATATGCAAATTGCTGGAAGGCTTTGGTATAACAGGCAGAATCATATTACGCAAAAATTATTATGTAACATATGTCAAGGAAAGTGAGCAGATATCCGACTTGTTGGCTTTAATGGGTGCCAGTAATTCTGTACTGGAATTTGAAAATGTCAGAGCAGTTAAAGAGACAAGAAACCAAATTAACAGGGTAATAAACTGCGAAACTGCAAATCTGGACAAAATTGTTGATACATCTGTTAGACAGATTAACAGCATCAAAGTATTAAAAAAGTATAAAGCTATTGACACACTTCCCGATCATTTAAGAGAGCTTGCTTATTTAAGATTAAACCATTCAAATGCAAGCTTGAAGGAATTGGGGGAAATGTTAAATCCACCACTTGGGAAATCAGGTGTGAATCATAGATTAAGAAAAATTGAAGAGATTGCGAAAGAAATAGAGCAGGAAAGAGGTGTAGATAATGAGATCACAAAAAGTAATTCTAAAGAATAAAATAGGGCTGCATGCAAGACCGGCGGCTATATTTGTTAAAAAAGCCAGAAATTTTGACAGTGAGATTATTATAAAGAAAGGCGTTCAGGAAGCTAATGGCAAAAGCATAATCAGCATTATGGCATTAGGAGCAATGAAGGGCGACGAACTTGTAATTATTACTAAAGGTTCAGACGAAGACAAATGTATTGCAGAACTATCAAATTTACTTGAATTTATGGAAGAAGAAGAATAAACAGAATAAGAAGGAGGGCTCTGCCCTCCTGTTTATTGTCGGTGAATATTAGTTATTAATTATAATGAGGAAGGTATAAAGGTATATATAATGGAAAATAAAATATTAGCAAAAGTTGATGGAAGAGAAATAAAGGATTCAGACTTAAATAATTTAATGAATAATCTGGGCCAGAATGCAGCATATTTTCAAGGTGCAGACGGAAGAAAAAAACTTCTTGAAGAGCTTGTAATGCATGAACTGATGTATTCTGACGCATTAGAAAGAAATCTTGAAAATGATGAAGAATTCATTACTGTTATGGAAGGCGTAAAAAAAACCATGCTTCAGCAATACAGCCTGAGAAAAATGTTTGACGGAATAACGGTTTCGGAAGAAGACATACAAAACTATTATGTAAAGCATAAGGATAAGTTTAAAGCTGATGAAATGGTGCAAGCCAGCCATATTCTTGTGGATTCCGAAGAAAAAGCAAATGAAGTATTAGAGGATATAACTGATGGGTTATCCTTTGAAGATGCCGCCGTACAATATTCAAGCTGCCCTTCAAAGCAAGCCGGAGGAGATTTGGGGCGTTTTGGAAAGGGTCAAATGGTTAAAGAATTTGAAGATGCTGTGTTCTCTATGCAAGTTGGGGAAATAAGCGAGCCTGTTAAAACACAGTTTGGATATCACATAATAAAACTTACCGATCATACCCCTAAGAGAGACGCCAGTCTGGAAGAAGCCTATCAGGAAGCTAAGGATGCCTGTTTCATGGAAAAACAGGACAAAATATTTTCAGACACAAAGGCAAAATTAAGCAATAAATATAGCATTGAAATATTTGAATAGGATAAATACAGAACGGCAGAGCCGTTCTAAAAATATTTTTAAAATTCTAAAAAAATGTGTTGAAAAGTCATAACATATGTGTTAATATATCCAAGTGACAAGTTAAGCGGATGTGGCGGAATTGGCAGACGCGCACGGTTCAGGTCCGTGTGAGAGTAATTTCATGCAGGTTCAAGTCCTGTCATCCGCATCAGAAAGACATAGCTTTCCGCCAAGGAATTGCTATGTCTTTTTTGTGCGGTAAAACGTGATAAGATAGATAAAAACTTATTCTGTGTTGGAAGTGAAAATCGGAAGCAGGTGCACCGAGAAAACAGATGAAGCACTATATAATAAATATTGTGACAGGAGACTACATCCTTTCCGGACCTGCCTCGCCCGAAATGGAAAGCCTGAGAAGGAAGCGGAGCCATGAGTGAATTGACGAATAATTATATAGCTATAGGTATGATATGTGTTCTTTCGCTGACGATTTTGGTGCATATGTCTTGCCGCAATGTCTTTTATACGCACACGATGAAAAAGCAGTTTGCCTTTGCTGCTTGCATGACAATCATGATAATCATAGCGGAAATCGGGAGTATTCTTTTTGAAAACCGTATTGCCGAGAGCAACGTTCCTGTTTTTGCTGTAAATGTAATCGGTTTTTCTTTCTCCCCTTTTATTGCGATTGTTTTGTCTAAGGCTTTTTCTGCAGGAAAAAGACGGATCAGGACGGCGCTGACAATTCCTGTATGGTTTAACGCTGCCTTTGCTGTCAGCTCTCCATGGACAGGATTGATTTTTACTATCAGTAATGGCCATTATCTGCGTGGTCCATGGTTTAGCCTATATATTGCAGCATATCTGTGTTCGTACACAATACTGATTGTGGAGTCCTTTGAGGCTATGAAAATTTATCAGTGCCATATAAAAAGCACGTTTATCATGCTGCTTGTTTTTGTATTTACAGGAACCCTCGTGCAGGTCATACTGCCAGATATCCATACTTCCTGGTTGTGCATAACCCTGGGCCTGATCCTGTATTACGCTTATTTTTGCGAGCTTTCGGAAACACAGGACACCTTGACTGGATTGCTCAACCGCAGCGTGTATGAGCAACATATCAAAAGCCTGAATCAAAATGCCAGCGGTAGCGTTTTAACTTTTGATCTTGATAATTTTAAACGGATTAATGATTTGTATGGGCATCAATGGGGTGATTCTTGCCTTCAACTCACAGGAAAGATTATAAAAGACTGTTTTTTGCAGATAGGCTTATGTTACCGTATCGGCGGGGACGAATTTTGCGTCATATGCCCAACCACAAATGAGCGGCAGTTGAAGGATGCTCTTGGTTTATTTCACACAAAGATTGACGGAATTAGAAAAAGCCGCAATGTTCAAAATGAATTTCCAATGGTTTCTGCGGGATATTCGGTTTTCTCCGGCTCAGAAAAAGGGTATGACGTGGCGCTGAAAGAAGCAGATGACCAAATGTATCATTTTAAAAATAAAAGGAAGCAAAATGGATAAGCTGGTTTTGCTTGATTGATTAAGACCCGGTCTCAGTCCAATTCCAAGATCTTTTTTCCACGGTGATTCCAAGTTATAAGCTATATTTTTGTTGATAATGACCAATGAGAAGATAAACAATGAATGAGTGTAGAGGAATCAATAATGATTGAATTGAAGAATGTAAATAAGACATTTAAGATAGCTAAGCGCAATGCAGGGTTTTCGGAGGCTGTGAAAGCCTTGTTTAAAAGAGAGTACACTTATGTTAACGCATTACAGGATGTTTCTTTTGCTATTAATGACGGCGAAATGGTTGGATATATAGGACCTAACGGTGCCGGGAAAAGCAGCACAATAAAAATTATGAGCGGTATTTTAACCCCCGACAACGGAGAGTGCATAATAAACGGCAGAACGCCGTGGAAAGACAGGATTGCACATGTGAAAGACATCGGTGTTGTTTTTGGACAACGCTCGCAGCTTTGGTGGGATGTACCCGTAGTAGACAGCTTTGAGCTGATTCGTGATATTTATAAGATTGAAGCGTATTCATACAAAAAAATGCTTAATGAACTTACAGAACTGTTGGATATTGGTGAAATAATCCGAACTCCTGCAAGACAATTGTCGCTTGGTCAACGAATGAGGTGCGAAATTGCTGCTTCTCTTTTGCATAATCCGAAAATTTTATTTTTGGATGAACCTACAATTGGTTTGGATGCGGTGTCAAAAATTGCGGTCAGAGATTTCATTAAAACCATTAACAGAGAACATGGCACAACGGTTATTCTTACGACACATGATATGCAGGATATTGAAGCTTTGACTGAACGAATATTGCTTATCGGAAAAGGCAGAATTCTTTTGGATGGTACACTTTCCGAACTTAAAAAACGCAATTCAGCATATAAAACTGTTACAGTTGACTATGTAGGGAAGAAGCTTGAAGAAACAGATAAGATAATCATTAAAAAAGATTTAGACGGGCATGCTGAAATATTAATTGATACAGCTGTGCTGTCTGTGTCAGAAGCAATATCGTACATATCTTCAGAGGTAGACGTTAAGGACATATCTGTAATGGGAGAAACTGCTGAGGAAATGGTAGTTTCGCTTTATAAGGAATTTAAAATATGAGAAAATATATTTCGTTTTTTAAGATAAGGTTTATAGAAGGAATGCAATACCGTGCAGCGGCCTGGGCGGGAATTGCCACGCAGTTTGCGTGGGGAGGAATGAACTTGCTTATGTTTTGGGCGTTCTATCAAAATGGAGAAAACAGTTTTCCTATGACATTTCCGGAACTTTCAAATTATATATGGATGCAGCAGGCGTTTCTTGCTATGTTCATGGCATGGTTTTTTGACAACGAAATATTTGACGGAATAATGTCAGGAAATATAGCGTATGAGCTATGCAGACCGATTGATCTTTACAACATGTGGTTCGTAAAAAATATGGCTATTCGTCTTTCGCGAATGATATTGCGCTGTATGCCTATTCTCATAGTGGCCGCATTGCTGCCATATCCGTTTAACCTTACATTACCTTCAAACACTCTTAATGGAGTGTCATTTCTTGTATCAATTTTTCTTGGATTTCTTGTTTTAATTGCATTTTCCATGCTGATATACATTTCAGCATTTTATACGCTTTCGCCTAAGGGAATCAGAATATTGAGCACATCTGTTATAGAATTTTTTGCCGGGGCAGTTATACCTTTACCGTTCTTCCCAGAAACATTGCAGCCAATAATGTATGCATTGCCATTTGCCTCAATGCAGAATACTCCGTTCCTGATTTACACAGGATATATAACCGGTTTTGAAGTTATGAGGAGCATGTTGCTGCAGGTTACTTGGCTTATTATTCTTTTGACTTCCGGGAAATTATTAATGAAACATGCATTAAAAAAAGTCGTTGTTCAGGGAGGCTGACATGAAACTTTATTTTAAATATTTATCTATGCTTTTAAAATGTCAGATGCAATACAAGGTATCCTTTACTTTGACTGTAATTGGACAATTTCTGGTTTCCTTTACCACATTTCTTGGTGTTTATTTTATGTTTTCACGCTTTAACAGTGTTAACAGCTTTACCTTTCCGGAGGTCTTGCTTTGCTTTTCCATTGTACTTATGGCGTTTTCAATTACTGAATGCTTTGTTCGCGGATTTGACGTGTTTCCGCAGTTGATTAAAAGTGGAGATTTAGACCGTATACTGGTTCGTCCGCGAAATGAAATTTTTCAGGTTCTGACTTCAAATGTGGATTTTACCCGAATCGGAAGATTAATGCAGGCTGTGTTAATGCTTATATATGCTGTCCCTGTAAGTGGTATCATTTGGTCGCCTGATAAAGTCATTACCATAGTGGTTATGATAATTGGCGGCATAGTGATGTTTTCAGCTCTTTTTGTCTTGTATGCAGGTATCAGTTTTTTTACCATAGAGGGTCTTGAATTTATGAATATATTTACCGATGGAGGTCGTGAATTTGGGAAATATCCATTTTCCATATATGGCGAAGGAGTGCTGAAGTTTTTCACATACATAATTCCGCTTGCCTTGTTTCAATATTATCCCTTTCTATATCTTACAGGCAAGTCAGGAAACATCGGATTGATATTTTTGCCTCTTATGGGATTTGTATTTATGATTCCTTGCTATAGTATTTTTAAATACGGAATAAAAAGATATAAATCTACCGGGTCGTAACGGAGATAATTTGAAAATAATTAACTTGCATATTATGTATATTTGTATTATAATAATTAATACAAATATACAAAGGAAGATTAAACATGATATTAAAAATTGATATGTCAGGTCACATACCTATATATCAGCAAATCCGAAATCAGATTGTATATGGGGTTGCCACAGGACGATTGGAAACAGGGGAACAGCTTCCTACTGTTCGCCAGCTTGCTGCGGACATAGGTGTAAATCCCATGACTGTCAGCAAAGCTTATACATTATTGAAAGATGAAGGCGTAATTGTTATTGATAGAAGGCACGGAGCAAAAATTAATGCGCTGCCGGTCTTCAATGACAGTCTAATTGCGGATTTTGATGAAAAGGCTGAACTGCTTATTTCAGAAGCCTTAATGAAGGGCGTTCCTGAAGAAAAATTAAAGGAACATCTGCTTATTCTTATTGAAAAAATTTATGGGAAGGGGGAATTGTCGTGATGCAGATTTATATTATTATATTATTGTTAATTTATGTTGTGATGGCAGCATCCTCTCTGTCTTACATTCAATACCGGGATTATCAGATTCTTGGTGTTACTTTGTCAAGGCAGCATGCAGTACATCCGGAAGTAAAGAAGATTGTAAATACTTTTAAGAAAGCGTGTTACCTGGTTCTGTTATTTTCAACAGTTTGCAGCTTTTTACTGCTGATACCGTTTATAAGACCATATGCGGATTTTACCATGTTTTTCATGATGGCACTGAATTTGTTTGCAAATTGGTTTGTCATAAACCTTTGCCAAAAGAGTCTGATGAATATAAAAGAACAGAATAAGTGGATATATCCCAAGAAAAGCATTGCAACAGTGGACCTTAATGTTTCAAGGGCAAAGGGTAAATCTGCCATATCACCTGTCTGGGTGTGGCTGTTCTTCATTCTGAGTTTTATACCCATGGTGTTTTTACTTATAAATTCAGATATGAGAATTTTTTATCCCCTGATATTCAGCTTTATCGGACCGTTTTGTCAGGTGAGCTTAGTTTTTTTATATTATCAAATGGTGAATCAGCCTTCAAGAATTTTAGATGATAAAACTGTGACGAATCTTTTATTCGCACAGCAGCATGAACGAATAAACAGTATAACTGCAACACTTTCATCCCTTTCAATGCTTTTGTTTTGGATTTTGTTTAGTTTTTCCATGCTTTATATGGAAAACAGCATTATGGTTATTGCACCAGTTGTATTTTTGATTACTGCAGTACTCATAATTGAACATTGGCATCAGAAAAAAATGCGAAAACTTGAGGAGAATATTACAGGTTCTTTATCAGATGGCGAAGAAGATGTTCAGGAACGGGAAAGCACCTGGAAATGTGGATGCTATTATAATCCTGATGATCACCGGATTTTTGTACCTAAGAGAGCCGGAAGTATGGGCTGGACAATTAATATAGGCCGTCCGGTTGGCAAGGCTTTATATTTAGGAACTATTGTGCTGGTATTAGTGGTTATTATATTTGCTGTATATGGAGGAATTAAGGACTATGAAATTGAAATTGATGACCAGGAAATTATTGTCGATGCCGCCATGTACGATATATCTTTTAAAAAAGAAGATATCGATTCAATATCATTGACCGAACAGTTACCTAATGGAATACGGACAAATGGATACGGCGGTGCAAATAAAAGCTTTGGCCATTTCATGCTTGATGAATATGGAAACTGCATGCTTTATATTTATAGCAATGTAAATCAATATATAGTAGTGCAGTTAAAGGGGAATGATCCTGGCTATGTTATACTAAACTGTAAAACAGAAGGGGAAACAGAAGAATTGTATAAGATTTTCAACTCCTGGATATCGGAGTAAAGTGCAGATAAAAATAACAGCAGTCAATAGCTGGTGTTATCATTCCAATAATAAAAATTAATTATATGGAACCATTGCTGTAAATATTGCCATAAAATATGAATTTGATGGAGGAAGTATGATAATCAGAAATTATAGACCAGGCGACTGTCCAGTTTTGGCACAGCTATTTTATGATACTGTACATACAGTCAATGCGAGAGATTACACTGAGGAACAACTTAATGCATGGGCTACGGGAAATGTTGATCTGGATTCATTGAACCGTTCCTTTTCAAAACATGATACTCTAATAGCAGAGATAGACGGTAAAATTGTTGGCTTTGCGGATATGGACAATACCGGATATCTGGACAGGCTCTATGTTCACAGGAATTTTCAAGGTTTAGGAATTGCTTCTTCTTTGGTTTGTGAACTGGAACAACATGCAGAGGATATAGGGGTTACCAAATTTGAGACCTATGCCTCTATTACTGCCATGCCTTTTTTTATGAAAAGGGGTTATAAGGTTGAAGAAGAAAATGAGGTTATACGAAATGGCATTACGTTGATAAATTATAAGATGGTAAAATCATTGAATCTGATAAAAATTCATTGTAATGGGGAGATAAAAAATGGCTATTAAGACAAGGCTGATAACAGAAGATGAATATATTACGACAGAGTGGTCGGGAGGTAAAACCACCCAGCTATTTATATATCCGGAAGAGTCTGATTATAGCAGGCGTAATTTTAAATTCAGATTAAGTTCTGCCACAGTAGAATTAGAAAAATCAGAGTTCACTAAATTAGAAGGTGTATATAGATTCATTACTCCTCTTGATGGGAAGCTTAAACTGACACATAATCATATACAGTATATTGATTTACAACCCTTTGAAGTGTATGAATTTAATGGAGATAAAGATACTGTCAGCTTTGGAAGGGCAAGAGATTTTAACTTGATGCTCAAGAGTGGAGCGGAAGGGCGGCTCGATAGCGTATATATAAACAAAGAACTATTACTTTCAGAAGAAATTCATGGCGATTTTAAGGAATTCTTTTATTTCATATATGCCTGCAACAGGGATGTGTCTGTTGAAGTAGATGGAAAAAATTATAATATTGATCAATTTCAGACTCTTTTAATTAAAGTAGAAAGTGAATGTGTTTTAAATATAAAAATAAGTTCTGCAGGAGATGCAAATATTTTAGCAGCGAAAATACTTATATGGTAGTATATATATGAACATATAAAATAAATAAGAATTTAACGAGGAACTCATGAAACAGATTGTAATCTTATCCGATACTCATGGTCTACTACGAGAGCCTGTTATGGCTGAACTTATTGAAGCCGATTGCTTCATTCATGCTGGTGATATCAACACACCATACATCATTGAGTCAATACAAAAGTTTGGAGAGACCTATGTAGTGCGTGGTAACAATGATAAGGAATGGGCAGAATATCTGCCTAAAAGTATTACCGTCACAATTGAAGGCGTGAGATTTTTCATTGTTCATAACAAAAAAGATATACCAAAATACATAACAGATGTTGACGTGGTAGTATATGGTCACTCCCATAAATACTCTGCAGAAATTATTAACGGAGTACTGTTTCTCAATCCCGGCAGCTGCGGTAAACGGCGTTTTGATTTGGAACTTACAATGTGCCGTATGACCGTGGATGCAGGGCAATACCAGTACGAAAAGATGTTGATACCTTATTGATGATTTATGCAATATGTGGGTAAATAGGAATTTAGCGTGGGGCTTAATTTCAAGTTATTATGTTTGAAAAAGGAGAATAGGTGTAGTGGAAAACAAAATTGTTTATAGTTCGGAAGAAGATATTGAATTTATTCATTCGAGACTACGTGAATATAACAGAAAATACATGAGTGACTTTGATGATTATAATTTTCATATTGAAAAAGACGGTAAAATAATTGCAGGAATTGTTGCTGCTAGTACTTTTGATACATTAGAGGTGGAATTCTTGTTTGTAGATGAAAACTATCGTGGAAAAAACCTTGGGACTGAACTTTTGAAACATGCTGAAAACACTGCAAAAATGAACGGATTAAAAAGAATCCTGTTAAATACATATAGTTTTCAGGCTCCAGAATTTTATAAAAAGCATGGTTATTCTGAACTTTTAAAAATTGATCCTTGTTTTGGGGAATTCAGTCAATCATATTTCACCAAAAAATTGTAAACCAATTGATATTGTGAACAGTAGTCTAAATTAACAAATCTCCCACTGTCAGAGAACTTGGAGGAGCCCTTTTTTGTAATCGCATTATGACACTGCCTTTGCATATTACAATGGAACAAAATCCTCCTGGAGAAAAAATATCAGCTAAGTCAGGAAGAATCGTGACAAGCAAATAGCCTGTTCCTTGAAAGGCGTAAGGTAAAAATCTCTGTCAAAATCAGTGTAAAGCCTTGACTTGGTCAAATCAATCATCAAGTGTATGCTTATTCAACATACGTTGCAAGTCTATCTGAGGAGATTTTTTCACAGGAGGATTTTTCTGTAATTGTTTGTATATACATTTCAAACATTCTGATTATTGATCTTTCTGTGGAATAATAGTAGTTACATGATTGTTCGAAGGTATATATATTTGTGTTGGCCACGGCTATTGATGATGGTGACAAAAATATTGATGGGGTATTTTGATGTCTGCATACGTTAAAGTCAATAGTATCTGAGATGATATAAAATTCAATATTGCTGTTTTTTCTCATACATTCGCATATATACAAAATATGTTCTGTTATCTGTTCTTTTGTAAATTTATGTTTATGACCGCCAATTTCAATGATACCCGAACTTATATACTGCAGCAGCATAGATTCGTAAATTAGCACTCTGACATTGTTGTGCCTGGTATATTTTTCGAACGTATTGCTTACCTGAATAAGATAGTTAATATGTTCATCCCATTCAATACCTTCAATGTCAGGTTTTTTGTGTCCAATCAGATAATTTATAATATCTTTAGGAATCAAAAATGCAGGAGATTCTGAAAATAAAATACAAAGCTCATTTTGTGTCAACTGATTTAGTTGAACGTTGGTTTTTCTAAAAGAAATAGGAACGACATAACTCAATGTTTTTTCCATATGAGGCTGAATCAGCTTGTAGCTGTTTTTAACATCCTTAATATATTCTTCGTCAAAGCTGTAATAGCATAGGAAGACTACATTCTTTAAATGAACAATATTCATTGCAATAGCATTATTGATAATTAGGATTTTAGGAACTTCATTTTTTGATTTATATATATTGAAGTCAATAAAATAATCACCGGAAGTTAATGAAAGGATGTTATTACAGAATATTAGGGGATTATAGTCATAGTTTTCAAAGGAAGCGCAAATATTAAGTTCTAATGTATCCGGTTTCATTTCATGCAACTTTGAGATTATTTGATCCATTTGATATTCAAATTCCTGAAAAAAATTCATGGTTGTGTTAATGGTAATATTTTTAATTCCGCTATATTCTAACTGTTGAATTACTTTTAATATTAAGTCGGTTATTTCTGTTTCAGAAGTAACTACAGAAATATTTTTGTCCATATTACTTTCCAGTGTTGAAAATTCTAAATCTGAATAATATGCACTGAGTAAATCTGATTCTATTTTTTTTGAGGATTCATCACCACCAAGGATGACTGATAACTTTTCGCAAATAGAATCAATATTTTTTTCTGAAGGCAATTTATTGCCTGTAATCCACTTGCTTAAATAAGTTGGGTCATAGCCAAGTTTTTCGGAAACAATGTTTGCCTTACTACCGCTTTCTGATATCAGATTTTTAAGTAACTTTCCAAAATTATTATCCATACATTCACCCTCATATTTTTTTATCTCTTAGCCTCTATTATAACACAGAAGATGAATCAATTGAACATAAAAATAATAAAATGAATTTATTGATATAAATAGTATACATATTAGTTCAATTGAATTCAATATAATATGTGTTATTATGAATTTAAGTAGCAAGGATTAATTAAGCGAGGAGGTGTTGAGCGTTAGATTCTACTACCAAAAAAGAAAACGTATTCAATTTAAATGTAGGAGGAAATCATGGATAGTAAAATAAGTTTGCCACAAGTTATTGCGATGGGTGGAGCATTTATGGGATTTGTAATAGGATCAAGTTTTGCCTCTGGACAGGAATGCTTGCAGTACTTCAGCGGACATGGAGTTTGGGGAAGTATTGGAGTTGGAATTATTGCACTTATACTATATGTCTGGTTTAACACAGTAATTATTGAGGACGGTAGGAACTTACGATTAAAACAAACAAATAAAATCTTTGAATATTATCTGGGAAAATATTTGGGAACTTTTTGTGAGTGGTTTACTCCAATTATGCTGTTTTTTGTTTATGCAATGATGATATCGGCTGCAGGTTCGACATTCCAGGAATACTATGGAATAAATGGTGACATTGGTAGAGTCATAATGATTGTAGCTTCTTTGGCAACAGTTCTGTTGGGACTTAAAAAACTGGTTCAAATAATGGGTATTATTTCTCCTTTCCTATTAGTAGGAATAATCGTAATAAGCATAATGGCAATTGTTGATAATCCCCAGGGAATTAAGGATGCTGATGAAATCTTAAAAACCGTAGAGACAAATAGCACTTTTAGCAAGTGGTATACCTCTGGTCTAATGTATGGAGCCTACACAGTAACAGGTGTTGTTCCATATCTTGCAGGCATTGGTGCTTCTACGGCAACAAATAAAAAGAATGCGATTTGGGGAGGAATATTTGGCGGAGGTGCATTCATTATTGCAGTTATGATTATGAATTTTGGATTACTTGCTAACATTGATGTTGTTTATAGCCTTGAAATTCCGTCACTATATGTTGCTGATCAGGTTAGTCCTATATTTGGTCAAATATTCGCTATATTGCTTATTCTTGGTATATATACAACTGCAGTTCCAATGATGTTTACTGCATGTAACAGAGTATCAGAGGATGAAAAGAGCACCAAGTTTAGAATAGCAGCTGTTGTAACGGCAATAGTCGGTTTCGTTGGAGGTCAGCTCTCTTTTTCAACCATGGTAGGGATTATATACCCAATATCAGGATATGTTGGGCTAATCATATTTGCAGGAATGATCTACACTAAGTATATTAAGAAAAAAACATATGAATACTTCTTAAATTCAATAGATGAAATGACTAATTAAGGGCGAATAAAAAATATAAGTTATGATATAGGAGGAAAAGAAAATGTATAATTTTGAATTAACAAGAGACTTTGCAAAAGAATTGGATAAAGAAGATAGGCTGGCAAGATACAAGGAAAGGTTTTATATTAACGAAGGCGAAATCTATATGGATGGCAACTCGTGCGGATTGTGCAGCAAAGATGCCGAAGAAACCTTGCTTAAAGCATTAGAGGACTGGAAGGAATTAGGAATTGGTGTTTGGACTAAGGGGGGATACTTCCTGTATCAGGACAAGTTAGGGGCAATGATGGCACCAATGATTAATGCAGACCCGGAGGAAGTTACATGCGGAAACAGTACGACAGTTAATATTCATCAGGCTGTTCATACCTTTTATAAGCCCACACCTGAGAAAAATAAGATTATCATGGATGATATTAATTTCCCTACGGACAGGTATGCTGTAATGAGCGACATAAGGGCACATGGATTTAATCCTGAAGAGTGCCTTAAGGTAGTAAAGAGTCGTGACGGTGAATATATATATGAAGACGATATAATTGAAGCCATGACTGATGATGTTTGCCTCGTTCTGCTCCCTGCGGTTCTTTACAGGTCAGCTCAGCTTGTGGACATGGAAAAGATTACAAAGGCAGCCCATAAAAGAGGAATTTACGTAGGTTTTGACCTTTGTCACTCTATTGGTGTAGTGCCACATGACTTCAAAAGAATTGACCCTGATTTTGCATTATGGTGTGATTATAAATACTTGAATGGAGGGCCCGGTGCAATTGCTGGTTTGTATATAAATAAAAAACACTTTGGTATGCAGCCTGGACTTGCCGGGTGGCAGGGCAATAAAAAGGAAACGCAGTTTAATCTTGACCAGAATTTTGAACATGCTTCATATGCCGGAGGCTGGCAGATAGGTACACAGCCTATACTGTCAATGGCACCGCTTGAAGGTTCATTGAAAATGATTAATGAGGCAGGACTTAAAAACATCAGAGAAAAATCATTAAAAATTACAGCTTATATGATTTATCTGATTGATAAAAAGCTTGTTAAGTACGGTTTTGGGGTAGGAAACCCGAGAGAGGATTCTATAAGAGGCGGACATGTTGCTCTGACACACAGTGATGCACTGAGAATTAATGAGGCATTTAAGGACAACAAAATTATACCTGACTTCAGGTATCCAAATGTTATCAGATTAGCACCGGTTCCATTGTATGTTTCATATGAAGATGTATATGAGATGGTTGAAAGAATCATAAAAATTATGGAAAATAAGGAATACGAAAAGTATGATAATAAAAATCGTGAAGGTCTTGACAATAAAATAAATTAACTTTTATTAACAGCAAAGCTTCAGAAAAATCTGAAGCTTTTTTTACGGAAAGATGTACAAAATAATTGTTTGACAAGTTAAAAGTAAAAGTGTACTCTTATATGAAAGTATTAGAAGATGAAAGCAACCTGCAATTTTAGATATTTTATAAGAAAGGCGGTCTATTGTAATGTCCCTGCATTACAGAGGGGAACTGGGCATATAGAAGAGATTGATTTAGTGTTTGATCGTGAACAAAGATAAATTCTAATTTGTCGGGTGGTTTTGAACCAAGGATTATTCATATACCATGAAGGAGAACAATACATGAATAGAATTGAAAAAGTTCGAGAATATGTAGATACTGTACTGTTGCATATGTCAGATCCTACCGAACGCAGATGCGGCTATTTACATTTGTATGGTGTTTCACAGGCATGTACACTGATTGCCTCAAAGAGAAGAGAAAACACTGAATTGGCGACAATAGCTGGTATGCTTCATGATATTTACTCGTATTCAACGATGGATACAAAAGATCATGCACATAAAGGAGCTGCTATGGCAAGGGAGATATTATCCTCGCTGCAAATTTTTACTGATGATGAGATTGTGACGATTTGCAATGCAATATATAACCATAGTAGTAAGGGCAGTAAACATTCACCTTTTGATGAGGTGATAATTGATGCAGATGTTTTGCAGCATTGCTTATATAACCCTCTATTTAATGTTGCCGAACATGAAAAACAAAGGTATGAAGCTCTTAAATCAGAGTTCGGTTTAATGTAAGGTATAAGTATAAGTATAGCGTTCAAATTCCAGTCTGCAGACTCAGACAAATAGGAATTTGTAGGGAAGAGTAAATACAGGATAAAAGCTGTGCTAATAGCCATCGGGTAAGAAAAAGATGCCTCCTTTAGTGGGAGGTTAAGAAAAATATTTTAGATATCTTGTTGTTTAACTTCGAGTTGCAATCAGTGTAAAGCCTTGACTTGGTCAAATCAGGATTTATAATATCTGTGTATGAACCATGATATAAAATCATTTCAAGACACCTCGCTCTTGCATAATCTCTTTTATTTCACGGATAATATATTCTTTGCCTTGTGTGTGAAGTGCATCATAATTGGGCACGATATAGCTGTCTAAAATATCACTGTCAAATGTAAGCATTTTATATATCTTATCACCTGTTGTTTTAAGGTTATCTGCTAATGATTCTATACAAAAGATTGCAAATAATAGCTGTTCAGGAGTCATTTCTGTTTTTGTTTTCATTACAAACTCATCTCCTCAATTTTTTCTTACTTATTATAGTATCTGCAATGTATCACATTGTCAATCACAAAATGATTGTGATAAAGGTTGTGAATTAAGGTGTATTATAAATGTTTTTTTAAAGAAAAAGAAGTAGCTAATATTTTTGTGAGGGTATTATATGGTTTTCATTGCTAATAATTTTAAAATATTATACAATAATCCTGAGAGAAAAACAGTAAATTATTTAAGTAATGAATTAATAGGGTGTAATAATGGCTCATCCATCCTGACCAGTTAATAATATTTACTTGGATGAAGAAACTAAAATACTGGACATTGGCTGTGAAACAATCTGCTATATGGTTCTGATATAAGTTTGTCTATAAAGAAATTTGTGAGGTAAGGAATATGGAATATTTTTTACAAGGGTTAACAATGGGGCTGGCTTATGTGGCACCAATTGGTTTACAGAATTTATTTGTTATTAATTCAGCATTGACTAATACCAGAAAAAGAGCGTTAATAACTGCTATGATTGTAATTTTCTTTGATGTATCGTTAGCATTAGCTTGTTTTTTTGGGATTGGTGCACTTATGAGACGATATGAATGGCTGCAGATGCTGATTCTTTTAGCAGGCAGTTTAATCGTAATCTATATTGGAATAGGACTGCTTCGCTCAAAAGTTGAAGAACTTGATCGAACTAAAGGTTCACTATCCATTAAGAAGACAATATCATCTGCATGTGTTGTGACATGGTTTAATCCCCAGGCAATCATCGATGGAACTATGATGCTGGGAGCTTTTCATGTTACATTGCCTGCAACACAGTCAACGCCATTTATCATAGGAGTGTCTGTTGCATCATGCTTGTGGTTTACAGGACTGACATTGACAATATCAATGTTTAGCAGCCGATTTAATGCGAAAACGATGAAAATAATCAATGTTGCTTGCGGACTTGTTATTATAATATATGGCGTAAAGCTGTTTATAAATTTTATCACCATGGTATAAATAAACAGGATGTGTAACTGTAAATCTTGGAATGACACTGCGTTTGATAATTATTGTCATGGCTTTTACATTCCATAATTCTATAGGTTCATTAGAAGCTATTATTCTTTCAGAGTGGTCTGCAACATTTATTGGTATTTTCAATGTAGTTATAGTATTATGCGGATTGGTTTGTCGATATTTATTGGAATTTGGAGAAGTATCAAACACCTATAATTTTACCATATTCAATGTATCTTTTCAGGCAATAGCACTTGCAATGGTATCTACTGTTGTGTGTGTATTGGAACGAAAGAAGAACTGAATTCTAATTTATTTATAAAAATAGGAAGGTGAAAAACCATGGACAGCAATTGAAACTCTTGATGTGCTACCAGAACGCATCAAATTAATGGAGACGGAAGAAGAGCATACGATAGAACTCAGACAAATGCCCGTAGGCAGCTTTTCTGTATTCTTTCATATTAAAGAGGGGCGGGTAATTATTACAAGTTTCTTATATAGTGACAGTGACATATCCAAGCGTTTGATGATGTAAATAAGTGTAATGATAAATTCAGCACTGTGGTTAAAAAGATATCAGTTGAGATGATTGGCGAACGTGGAAAGGTGGCTGTTAGTAATTCGGAAGTCTGCGGAATTAAACTGAGGCGCAGAGGGTGTATAATTAAATACTGTCCACCACGTTATATCCATTGTCACCTAATATGGCAGGCTTGGAGATACCTTTTTTAATTTCTTTAACAAAATCATCAAGTGTATAAACCATATTTGGAAACCAGGTTGCATATTTGCCGAGCTGATCCAAATCATGTGCATCGCTGGCACCGATGGGCATTAGCTGAAGCTCACTGCAATATTCAAATGCTTTTTTGTTTGCATCATAGAGAGTGCTTCCATTCAATACTTCTATTCCGGTAAGGCCCTTTACTGATTTTAAATTTTCCTCAAGACCTCTGTTGTTGTTCCTAAAAGGGTGGCATGAAAAACAAACACCTCCGCACTGAAGAACATAATCTATAAAAGACTGTGCATCTATTCGTTCAGAAGGTATCGAATCAATTCCAAATGCGGTTATATCCCCCTGGAGTGAAAAAAATTCAACTCCCACAAAGATTGGATATCCCGTTTCCCTTGAATATTGTTCCGCAAAATTCTTAAGTCCCATGCTGTCATGGTCTGTAATACAAATTGCATCAAGCCCTCTTGCTTTTGCAACCTCTACCATTTGCTTAAGCTCCTGAAATGCGTCAGGTGAAAAAGTCTTTTCGTGTAAATGCATATCAACTAACATATATAATCCTCCCAGTTAAACTAAATTAACAATATCACATGGACGACGCATTTTCAAATAAATAAAATTCATAATAAACCTAAAAAGCATAACTTTATTTTATTATATTTTTTATTGCTTTCATGTTATGATAGCACCTGTAATAAATTGAAATAAAGGAGAACTACCAATGAAAAAAATTAAAGTGCTTATCTTTTCTGTTATTTTGATTTTAGGTTTGGCTGCGTGCGGAAATAATTCCCCTGCCGAACAAAATAATGAAGTGCCAAAACAAGAAGATACAAGCAAAGCTCCTGCGGACGAAGCTTCCCAAAAGGTTGACCTGACAGGAAAAACATTAAATGTTGTTACAACCAGTGAAACCTATGTTCCGCTTTTTGAGAAATTCACCGAAGAAACAGGAGCAAAGGTTGAGTTCCTGTCAATGAGTTCGGGAGAAGTTATTTCAAGAATTAAAGCTGAAGGCGGAAAACCAATGGCTGACCTATGGTTTGGAGGCGGAATTGATGCATTTATGCAGGCTAAAGAGGATGGAATACTTGAACAATATGCTTCGTCGGAGGTAGAAACGGTTCAGGCTGAATATAAAGATGTTGATGGATACTGGCTTTCAAAGGGACTTACAGTGGTGGGATTTATGGTTAACCCTGACTTATTAGAAGAAAAGAATCTTGAAGTGCCCAAATCCTGGGAGGATCTTGCAGATCCCAAGTACAAGGATGAAATTATTATGTCCAATCCTTCAATTTCAGGGACAAACTATGCGGTAATTAAAGGTTTAATTGATTTGTTTGGTGAAGAAAAAGCCTGGGATTATTTTTCAAAGCTTAACGACAACATTCCTTTCTATGGTAAAAGGGGAGGAGACCCTCAGGAGAAGGTTGTTGCAGGTGAATTTGCCATAGGAATTATTCCTGTTTCCAAGACACTTTTTGATATTGCAGATGAAAACGGACTTGAAATAATCTGGCCGGAAGAAGGAATTCCATGGGTTCCTGAAGGAGTTGCAATATTTAAAAACAG
>DHUT01000092.1:0-13997 GCA_002409285.1 Firmicutes bacterium UBA5227
TACAGTGATGAAGAAATCCGACAGATGTCAAAAATAACTTGTAAAATTGCTGCTGATTATTTAGGAGTTTCTCCTATGGCAGTGAGTTTTGGTATGCGTGAAGAGAAACTTCCTATAGGTTTTGCTGTTCACAATAAAGATCGGTATACAGATAGTTGGTCATATAATATTGTTCCAGAAAGGCTAATTGCTTACAATCATGGCAAAATTTCTGAAGTGCAAGTAGAAGGAATTGAAAGAAACTTAGAAACAATAATTCAAGAATTTAAAACCATGAAGGACGATTTAAGTTTTTTATTGCGAGGAAAAGAAGATTAAAAGAGGTGAGAAAGGCAAAAGAATTATATAGTCAAGCATTAATGAAAATAGATGCTACGGCAATATTATATGAAGAAATGAGTTTGAATATAAGAAATGGGGGTGAGGATATGGCTCAATACGAAAACATGACTTTTTCACGTCAACAGTTATATGATGAAATCTGGTCAATATCGACATCAAGGGTTGCAAAAAAATATAGCATCCCTTATGACAAATTAAAAAAAGCATGCAAAGATGCTAATATCCCTACACCAACTCAATCTTACTGGTCAAGTTTATCTATTGGAAAAGAAGTAGAAAAGGAGCCTCTGCCACCATCAGAATTAAAAGAAGTTGTAGTTCAATATAGTATTAAGAGTAAAGAGATTACACCACCTCAAATTAATGTTGTGAAAGTAATTGAAGAAGCAGTACTTCAATCGACTGATTTGCAAAAAGTCGAATTGAAAACTCAACCCCAACGTACATATGTTGAAGGGCAGAGGAATGTATATGATCGGGAGATACTTTATTATGAAGTTTGGAATGAACCGGTAACTACTGTGGCAAAAAGATATGGGGTATCCGATGTAGCCATTCATAAGGTATGCAAATCCTTATCTATACCAGTACCACCAAGAGGTTACTGGGCAATGAAAAATGCTGGGCAACCAGTGAAACAGATTCCATTGCCAGGATATGATGGACCGGCACAAAAAATAGGTATTAAATCGTTTGATGATTCTGAAGTAAAATCCGAATCTGATGATGCACTTTCCTTTTTAAGTGAAGATGAAAGAATCCGTTTATTCATTGCTGCACAGCAAATAACAATCTTGGATGATAAATGTAAATTGCATTCAAAATTAAATTCTCATAAGGCGAAAATTAAAGCATGGCGATCTAGCCATCCTCGTGATGAGTTTGCCCCTCGTAATCGTGATACATATAGAAGTGTTCCTGACGGTGAGCCGTTTCTGTATAATGATATTTCTGACGTTACGTTTCCAAGAGTTTATAGGATACTGAATACACTGTTTCAATATGTAGAAGCACTGGGAGGTTCAGTTAATGACGATTTATCATTGATGATTAGGAACGAAAAGGTATTCTATACAATAACAGAGGGGCAGGATCAGGTTCCACATGTATTGACCAAAGATGAAAAAAAACAATGGGATCAATATGAAAGGGATAAAAAATCACGTTCTTGGGCATATGAGCCTAAATTTAGAAAGTGGGACTACATACCGAATAGTAAACTCCGATTCTCCGTAAAAGCAAATAGTTTCATCCGTGATAGTGAAACTATTGGATTAGAACTTCGTTTAGGAGAAATGCTTGCTTCATTGTTTGAAGAATCTGAGAATGTTCGTATCGCCCGTGAAAAACGTGAAGAAGCTCATCGGAAAGAAGAGGAGGAAAAACGCCAGCGTGAACTTAAACGTGAGCACTATAATCAAGAGGTGGAAAAAGTACAAGCTTTGGAGAATGAAGCTAATGATTATGATATGGCTTGTAAGATAAGGGCTTATATTTCAGCTGTGGAAGACAAAGCAAGCCTTGATGAATCAACACTTAAATGGATTGAATGGGCAAAAGCAAAAGCTGATTGGTATGATCCAACGGTTGCTTATTCAGACCCTGACTTTGGGAAACGTAATCACACCTTGGATGAAGAAAAAAAGAGACCATCAAAAAAATCAGGATATAGTTTCTGGTAAAGAATAAATGCAGTGTAAGATTTAATCAATAGGATAATGTTAAATGAATAAATAACGGAGGTGACCACAGTGGCAGATATGAAACAAGTTTATGATTTTGCTGTAAAATGGTGCGATAAATTTCGTGACCAGAAAATCAATTACATAGAACTGGTAGACCACTATATGGCAGATGATTGTGATGCACTTGGATTTAAAATTGACTGTGGTAATGCTTTTGAACAACTCTATGGTAAAGCTGTCCATGATTATGAGCAACTGGATAAGATTATAGATGATGTTACAGATGTATCTCTACTGGGTTCCGCAATTTATTCAAGATGGAAATACTTTAATCATTGGGCATATACTGGAGAAGAAATCCTGGAATTTAAAAATCGTTCTTGGTTTATTTTGGCACTTAGTAGGCTGTCTATGCTTACAGGAGAAAACCCTTTTATCTTTAAAGGGATGCCTCAAAAGATACGAATTGTCTCTAATGGTATGGGTTATGGACCTTGTCCTGAACCAAATGACATAGTTGAGCAACATATAACTATCAATTCCGATGGACGGGTATGGTTTTCTGCATACTCATTTGGCGACGGCTTTGATAAATATAAAAAGGCTAAAACTAAAAATTACAAAATAGAAAAAGCGGCTACTCTGAAAAAGATGCACCTTTGCCTGTGGAAAAAACAAAGCATATTATTCGTAAATGTACGGATGATGATTTTGAATTACCAGAGGAGGAAGTAATGGAGTGTGATGATAATGGTCCAAAAGAAACTGAGTGAAAAAACATATAAAATTCTGGAGACAGAAGGTGCACATACCGTAGACTCAAAAGAAACAAGCGGTGCTACTCGCGCGTTAGAGTTTGAAGATGGTACAAACAATCTCCTAGCACCGGTTGAACTTGTAGAAGTAAAAAAACAGGTACCTAAAACGTATGAGGAATTTTCTCCGATGGGGCAATTAGTAATTGATATGGCTGATATAATTGTTACCAGAATGACTTACTATTTGACTGAAAAGGCCATTTTAAGTTTTGACAATTGGTTGAGAAACAGAAAAAAGCAACATAAGCGAGTCGAAAAGAAGAAATCGGAAAGCATTTTGACTTGCAAAACAAAAGCTCAACAAATATTGGAAATCAAACAAACACAACAAACAGGAGTAACATCATCCAAAGAAAAAGCAAATCAAACACCTTTTGTGGAGTTTGATAATGCGTATAAAGAATACCATATATATATGACAAGTGAAGAAGTTCAGAAAGAACTCATTGATATTTTTATGCTTTCTGTTATTCGTGCAAAAAGATATGGAAAGTATCTCACGCAAATGTTGTAGATGTACAAACTGTATCCAAGGAACTCCTGGAAGGCCCAGTATTAATTGAAAAGCTGTGTAATCAAGAAGTATTGGACAGTGTAAATGACTTATTGGGGAAGAAACCTGCTTTATTAGAAGAGTGGGAGTCAATAGCACTCTCGGATATTTTAGGTCGTAGTTTATTTAAAGATGGACAATATGTACCTATCGAAAGTAGAAACTTTGGAAATGCATTAAGACGAACGATTTAATAAGGTTCGAAGGAGGTATTTTTGTGAATAATAAAGAAATTATTCTATCAAGAATAGCAGAAATTATAAGCCGAAAAGGTTTCTTTGTTAAGAGCAACTCGGAGTTTAAGTCAAGATTAAAATGTGTTGGGTTAGGTGAATACTACGATAGATATGTGGACTATCTGATTCCGTATTATTATAACAATGGCTATGCACATAAGTTTTAAAATCCTAATGAAGAATATGATGTTTTTCTCGGATTAGATAACATTTTTACAGATTTATATAATGAAGAAAAAAATGGTGAAATCATATCCTCTTTAAAAGAATTGACAAAATCATTTAATATTGCTTATATTGCAGAAACTCTGTCTGAAGACTTTGAAGAATTGGCGAACTTATACGAATTATTGGGATTGAGTATAAATATTGAATTTGATAAGATTATTGTATCAAGTTGTATGGCCGGTGATGCAAAAAGGGTTGATGAGTTATTCTCTGTAGAAACTTGGTTGAAACAGAAGCACAAAGAAGTTTATGATTCATATGAATCTGCTATTGATGCATATACTCATGGACACGCAGGGGCTTGTATTGAGTCTTGCAGAACCTGCTTGGTAAGTATTTTTTCAAAATATAGAGGCACAGAGGATTTTGCAAAATGGATGAGAGGCATATATAATAATAGCGGTGAGAGTTCTACGTCATCGGCACAAGATCTATCACAGGCTTTAAATACTGATCTCCGTAAAGATGATTTGGCAGATTTCTTTTATGAAAACCGTGCTGGAAAATTAACAAAGACAAAAGCTATTTATATGATTTATTCGATGATGTCTGATTATGGCACGCATAGAAACGAATCAACTCAAGAGAATCCTACTGTGGAAGATGCATTATTTTCTTTGCGTTTAACTGATAGTATTCTTTTCTGGGTATACTCTAAGAAAAAATAAGCAGTTGATATGTTTGGATGGGAGATTCAATCCATCCTCTCAACCTTTCGGTTGTCAACGATATGTCTTAGGAAGCTGTATGACTTTTAACATAATATGGTAAAAAAAGAGAGTAAAACTCGGTCGAAGTTATTATAATATGTTATCTAAACGAAAGTGGGTTGAGTTGACATTATAAAAATCCCCTCGAGCCACGTGGAGACGGTTGTCTCTTTGTCCCACAAAAATGCAGATACCCATATCAACGTTAATGTAGAATTTGGTGATGAAGAAGGACAGATTCCCATTGATGAGATAGCGAGAAAAGCTGAAGAATATAGACCAAGTGAAAGAGTAACTTATAAAATGATAAAGAGTATATAGAAAGTAAGTATAATTTCAAGGTGCATACTGCCTATATTGCAGAAGTAAAAAGAGATTTAGGATTACCCATGTATGATGCTCCAAATGCAGTAGAAGAATTAAAACAAGAACGAGGAGGGACAGAATTGGGCGTAAAAATATATAGAACAAAGGATGGACAAAATTTTTCACTTGAACCTATTTTAAATGATGGTGTGCCAATTTAGGTATAGGTTTAGCTATGGAAAATAAGAAAGTATTACTTGTGGATGCAGACCCTCAAGGCAGTTTATCTATTAGCTTGGGGCATTTACATCCAGATAGTATTTACACTACCTTTGCTACTATCATGGGCAAGGCAACAATACAGCTAAGCGCAAAAGGTGCGAATGAATTTATCTATCTTCCTTGTTCTGATGATGAAATTGAAAGATGAGGAAATGGGTATAGAAGAAAATCAAAAAATGGGAGGTGTGAAATTTGAATAATAATATGAATCAAGTAGAAAGAATTAAGAACGGCTATCCTGTAGGTACACGAATTCATTAAGAGGTCAAAGCAATGCTTCTTTAAGGATTTTTCGGTCTTCGGCACTGCCGGACAATAATATTTTTAACATAACCATCATTCCTATATACATAAATTTTGCATAATTATAAAAGAATATTTGTGTCGGGACAGGAACATTTATACAGGAGACTGAGCGTAAGAGAATGTGCACGTAAATATATAGAGTGAGGCTAGTGAGTACCTCGGAGGTGCTTCATAAATGCCATTTGCACATTCTTGACATAAGTGCGGCTTACCGGGATTTTCTTGCCATTTAAACTGATTGCATCCTGCCTGGTAATCTCTCTTATTTTGTTAATATTAATTGCAAAAGCCTGGTGACATCGTACGAACTGATCTTTCGGCAGCTCATCTAGCAGCTGTGTAAGCTTGCCGGGATAATACAGCTCCATTTCAGTCAAGTAGATTGTCACCTTTCTTCCCGTGGTTTCAAGGCATACAATATCATTCGCAAAAATCCGATGTTTTTGTCCCTTTGTTTCAAAAGTTATAACACTATTTTTAAACCTGCTGTTGTAATCTGAACGGATCAGTTTTTCTAGAATAAGAGGGTTAACAGGCTTTATGAGATAGTGCAGCGCCCTTACGTCGTATCCCTGCAAGGCAAAATCAGGGTTAGCAGTAATAAAAACAATTGAACAGTCTCCGTCCGACTGTCTTATGATATGAGCCAGCTCCATGCCGTCAGGCTTGTCCATGACAATGTCCAAAAGCATTAAATCAAACCTCTTCTGCTGCTTTAAAAATGCATTTAAAAATTCGGTGCTACTTTTAAATACATCAAGGCTGTATTTTATATTTAATTTTTTAAGTATATTTTGACAAATTTTTTCCTGTTCTTCTGAAAAAATCTGTTCATCATCACATAAAGCTATACGGTACATATTTTAACTCCTTATAAAAAAACGATGACTTAAAACAATGAATTTGCTGCAATTATAAAAATATAATAACACAAATTATAAATTTTTGCTATAATATTAACTAAATAACAATAAATAATACCTAAATTTTTTGAAAGAAGTGAAAATATGAAAATTACAATGCACAAATTTATGGCAAAATTGCAGACTGCCCGGCGCGAATTATGGATATTCATTGCCGCTGCTCTGATTTGTTCGGGGATGATAGTTGTATTTTTATTTTTTTATTTTAATGCATATAAAACTCCCTACATGCAGAAAGAGATAATTGATTTGTCAGAAAGCTGGCAATACCACACGGAGGAGGGAGAGATGAAAACTCTTGAAAACCTGCGTTCTGGACCTGAAATTAAAGTAAATGAAGTGCTGACTCTTTACAAAAAACTGGATGAAAATATTCTTCAAGCCGCTCTGATGCTGCGCGTCAACCACCAGACAGTTTCTGTTTATTTAGATGAAATTCCGCTATTGACGGCCGAACGCACATCTGGCAATAATCCTGGGATGTCTCTTGAATTTATACTGCTTCCGGAAAATTACGCCGGAAAAACCTTAAAAATTGAAATGACATCTCCTTACGATATTTACGCAGGACGCACCGGTCCCATTTTTTTAGGTGACATTCCGTCATTAGAGGCCTATGCCCTGTCAAACTCCATGAGGAGTGTTATTATTATGTCAATGTGCTTGCTTATTGGAGCTTCTACAATTGTAATGACTTTTATGGAGGCAGCCAATGGGTTCATCCGTTCACAAAACCTTGCAATCGGTATTTTTGCAATAATATGGGCTCTTTATTACGTATGCACGGAATACATTGTATTTCAGTTTTTTTCACCGCTTCAAATGTCATATATTAGTCTTGGCTTGTATTTTTCAATACATCTTCCCCTTACCTTATTTTTTTATTTTTCCTTCAGGCGTTATCAGAGATGTCTTTTGCCTATGATTGCCCTTCAGGCTGTTTTTATGTTTGCTGCTGCATTACTGCAGGCTTTTAATGTTGCGGAACTGCCCCGGTTGGTTAATATAAATAATATTCTGTTGGTAGGGCTTATCTATGTAATTGTTTTAGCGGTATTGGAAGCTGTAAATAAGAATCGGCTCATGCAGCTGTCCCTTCCGTTTTTAGTCGTTGCATATGTGTCAATGCTGTATAACTTCAAGGTATTTTATACAAGGAGCGGCGTTGTACCCTACAGCTATCGGGACACATACTTTCTGTTTGTGCTTTTCGTGCTGATTTACAGTATGCAGCAGTTTTTCAGCAATCACTACCGCCGGCAGAAGGAAGCTGAAATACTGCAATTAACAAACAATCTTGCAAAAGAAAACTACGAGCAGATCAAGGAACATCTGCAGCAGGTAGGAAGCTTAAAGCATGAAATAAAAAGTCATCTCATTGCAATGCATATGTACCTAAACAACGAAAGATACGAAGAAGCAAGGCACTATTTAGATGCATATACCTACGAGGTAAGCAAGGTGATTGAAGCAGAACATCATAATCATTTTCTGGTTAACGCAATAATTGATATACTCCTTCAGAAAGCTCAAAAAGCAGAGACCGAGGTTTTTTTAACGCTTCCTCCCTGTCGTATTGGTATTCCGGACCCTGATTTGTACAGTTTGCTTAATAATATCCTGGAAAATGCATTGGAAGCATGTGCTGCGGTCCCAAACAGCAGGGAGCGGCAAATTCACCTTACTATTGCCCGCAAAGAGCCTTATCTTTACATCACATGCGAAAACAGCAAAAACAATCAAGCTAACCGGATTGATAATGCAAGAGAGGCAAGAGTGCAGCTTAAGACATCAAAAGCCGATTCCCAAGGACATGGGTACGGACTTTTTACAATCTCCGGGATTGTGGATAAATACCAAGGTCTCATGGATG
The DNA here is from genome assembly GCA_002409285.1 of Firmicutes bacterium UBA5227. Taxonomy (GTDB): domain Bacteria; phylum Bacillota; class Clostridia; order Tissierellales; family Sedimentibacteraceae; genus Sedimentibacter. Next base: position 8,263 of record DHUT01000092.1, read on the forward strand.
TTGATTATGATGACATCAGTTTTACCATAACTGTCGCTGTCAAAGACGAATAAATATAATAATCTCAGAACCAATTACCAATTACGTCGTTTTCTTTGCAAGTTACGTAAAGGTGATTGGTTTTTTTTATATTATGAATTAATATATATATGTTTACTGCAATTATCCAAAATACAAAATAAAACACATTAATTAACAAGAAGGGAGACAATATGAAAAGAAAACAAAATTTTAATCGGGTTCTCAGCTTTTTTCTTTCATTTATGATTGCATTGTCAAGTATACCGATGAGTGTATTTGCATATATGGCAGAAAAGCCAGACAGTATTGCATTCATTGACAGCAATGGGGACGTACAGCAAATTGACAGTGAAAGCTGGACAGAAAAATTTCCTTACGGTACATTTGCGTTCTCGAATTCGGAACTGACCATGACGGAGAACGGAAATAGTGAAGTAATTGAAGTGTATCGCCTGGGAGGGACAAAGGGCAAGGTCACAGCGTACATCTCCTATGCTCCTTTTGTTGCAAATAATGACGGAGAGCTTAGTTACTTTAATGCCATAGGAGGAGATGACATCATAATTTCCGTGGAAGATCCATCCCCCTATGCGAAGGATCAAAAAGTCGGAAGGGATAAGCCTCCGTTGCCTGTGACCTCAGGAACGGCCATTTATGCCGCCTTTGAAGAGGGTGAAGATGTACATCTTACAGTGGACGCAGATGCGGACAGCTATCAATGGTATGCAAGAAGTGCCGGCGGCAGATGGAAGGCTGTAAACGGCGCTGAGGATGACACACTTCCTGTTGCCAAAGAAGACCTGCAGTATACGGATATATTCCTTGAGTATGTTAAGGGAGAAAATACCTACCGTACAAATTCATTCCACGGTGAAATTTACATACCCGAGGAGAATTTTTATGATGAAACTGAGTTTATTTCAGGAGATTATGAACCTGCATACACTGACCTGGATTTAAAAAATGATGAATATGGCACAAAATATTTTGAAGTTGTTTTTTCGGAGGGTGAGTGGGTTAAAGAAATTTATGTAACGCCTGTTGACAATAAGGAGTCCAATCCCGAAAGGTTGGCAACATTTACAATTTATGACTGTGAAGGTGGAGAGCTTTACGACTCCGCAAATACGATGATTCTTACACTGCTTGATGACGAAGATACTCAGCAGACAGCCATAGGCTTTGAGGTTACTCAAATTTATACAGATACTTCCGAAGGGGTTGCAAAAGCCACCGTAAAAAGAACCGGAGGCATGAACCATCTGATTACCGTTGATTATACCACCGAGGATGATACGGCGATAGAAGGAAAGGATTATATCAAATCCGCAGGTACACTGAAATTTTACGGTGAAGAAACAGAACAAACAATAGAAGTTCCCCTCATGAATGCTTCTGCAGAGAAAAATGAAGCAGTCGATTTTGAGGCTTTAAACGATGAGCAAAAATCTGAACTGAAAAAGTTCAGTATAGTTCTCTCCGGCTTAAAGGGAGGAGAGGGCAAGGATGTGATTTTGCCGGGAAAGGAAAAGGCTGTTGTTTCTCTTTACAACTCGGGCAAATCGTCGGAGTTGAACTTAGCTGACATATTAAATGACGGAGATGCGGTAAATGTTTCCGGCAACATGTCCGTGGCAGACAACGGATTGATCCCAAACAACGACAATCCTGTTGCGGGAATGGAAACGGATTATGAAAAATCATCGCTTAAAGGAGCTGTTTCTCAGACTTTATCACCTTATGTCACCTTTGGCCTGAGAAATACAACCGGCACGGAAAACAAAACAGTTACTTTCAGCAGAAATACCGTACAGGACTACGGTAAAAAATACTGGGAAAATTTCTCTGTTATAGCTAAAGGAAAGCTGACAGGAGAAGCTTTAAATGAAGTTGAAAAATTAGGCTGGGTTAATGCGGAAAATGTAAATAATGGATCCAGTATCAAAATAGAAAATAAAGATGCCGCAACAGGATATGCTTATATTCCGGATATGGCAAAAAAATTCGGAAAGGTATATATGAATACGCATTTGAGATCATATAATGTGTGGATTAACCCTTGGGTGATACCTCGTATTTCATTGGCCTACAGAGACGGTAACGGAAATATGACTTCCGACGAAAGATATAGATTAGACGGAGAACGCAGTGAAGACTGGACAGTTGGAGCACGGACAGTATATCCTTGGAGAGATTTTTATCCGGATATAACTGACAACATAAACTCGATTTATCTTGAAATTCGTGAAGTAGACGGAGAAAGCGGCGGTCCCAACGGCAATGCAATAGCGGAAATAACAGATGGATACTTAGAGCGCAGAATTTTTAACAATTCGCAGTTAAATATAGCTCTGTATCATGCAAACAGTGAAAATAATGTAAAACCGGGAGAAGCGGTATTTGAACCGGGATTTACTCCGGATATTGAGATCGCGGAAGGAAAGGGTGGCATCAATTCAAACGGCCAAATTTACGTGGGCTCCGGTCTGAATGCAAAGGATGACAGACAGGGATTGTTTGAGCAGTACAAAAGTAAGGGAGGGGTTTACTTAACAAAAGCAAATTCCCCAACGGTATTGTATGACAGCTCCGCAAGTGATCGCAGCATAAAAATGCTTTGGAACAACATGACGTATGACGATTTAAACAGCAGCTATACAATCAATATGGTATATGAGCGTTATCAGGATGCGATAATTGATCTTAGCACATCTGTTCCGGTGAAAGACGAAAATGGAAATCCATTGACCGATACAGCAAAAAAAGAGGCGGAAGTAAAGACCCTCAATGATTTCATTGCTTCTGTCAAGGGTGAGATAGAGTATGGCTATAAGTCATACGATAATAACTCCCGGAAATTTATCGACAAAACAGAAAGAATTTATTCCGATCAGATTAGAAATAATTCAGATCAGCAGATGCATATAAGCTTTATGAGAACAAATAACCTGCAATGGATTAACTTTAATTTGCCGGAAGAAGACAGAATAGTTTTTAACGGGAAAACATATAAGGGAAATCAAAGGATTCAATTTGACGGCAATGATATGACCATGCCTAAACTGCAATTTTTGTACTATGATTCGGAGTTTATCGGAGTGGAGCGTGAAGCAAAGGTAAATATAAACACAATCAGTGTTTATTTAGATGCAGACGGGGACGAAAAAATTTCGGGGATGATGGAAAATAATATATTTAAATTAGAGCCCGGCAGAGATACTTTTATAGAAAATATTAACCTGAATGAAAACTATGATGAAAGTGTGTTTGCACCGGTAATAAAAGAGGACGGTACGGTTCTCCAAAAGTATATGAAGGTTATGTACACCGTCACTCCAAGGTCTATAGCCGAAATACCGGGGAAGGAAAATGTTGCGGGACAGATTCTGCCTGCCTTTACATCAAACCTGACAAATGAAACAAGCGTTGCAAGAAGTACAAGGGAGCAGAAGGACTATCGGTTTATAAAAGCGGCAAAGGATATATACGATAACTACCTTTCTGACGATGTTACAATTTACGGAGCAAAAGCAACGCTTCTGAATATGATTGATTTCCCTCTGGGAGGAGATCACAAGCCATATGAAATAAAGGACGGAAATACAATCTGGACGCCGGAGTATAAAGGTAATTTAATTTTTGAATATGAAAATCCGGAAATCATTACGTTGAATAATACGGTAATGGGAGATGGGTTTAATTTGACCACGGATTTTGAGTATTCACCGGAAGAAGGGTATACATACACAAACAATGGCGAGAGCACAATCAACGGATACTTAGGTTCGTATGTGGGAAACACTGTATTTTCTTTAGTTATCAGAGAACAAAACGAAGAAGAAACCATGGAAAAACTTATAGCGGGTACGGGAGTATTCAGCAATTCATTTGATTCTGTAGCTATAGGAGGAAGAGGTACATTCCAGACTCCCAACGGGCTTTTAAACATGAACGGCAGTGGTCCGGAAATGAATTTCAACAGTGCCGAAGAATCACCGGGGACTTCCCGCAGGAGTGCAAATAATTCAAGCTCCGATGCTCCCGAAGGCTTTGACATTGATTTAGGTATGTCTTTGCCTGAAATTAATCTTGAAAACATACTTTCCCTTGACGGAGTGGGTGTTTATATGGATGGCAACAGGATAGGGTTTACTGTCGGGACACCTTTGGGAGATGACTTTGCGGATAATTTTAACTATAAGAAGAAGCTTATGGATCCTGACGAAAGTTATGCAAAGGGTAAGGAAAACGCGGCTGCAAATCCGGATTCAAAGGGTGCGGTAGCATCCAAGGAATACGGCATGAGCTTTAGTATGTCGGCAGCATTTTATTGGGAATACGATCCGGTGGTGGATAAATTTCATTTTGCGGAAGCAGGCATATCGGTTACCGCAGGCTTTGAATTTTCGCTGCAGTACAGATTCACATTCTGCCCTCTGATATATTGCTATGTCAAGACCGGTATAAGTGTGAGTGTGGGTGCGGGTCTCGGTCGTAATTACTATGAGGTGGAGAACGACGAATCGGTTACGCTTACGGCAGAAAATCCTGCAGGCACTGCATTACCTGCAGATTTAAAAAAAGATAAGGTATATACATTTGAAACCGAGGCAAAGGCAGTTAATTTTTACTTTAAAGGAAAACTCTCCGTTGAAATATACGGTGAAGATGAAAGTTTATTAAGGCGGGGAATACTCGAATCTGTTAACAAAATAGAAAAATCAAATATAAACATTGACAGGCTTATAAACCTGCCCGACGGTGAGAAAGTAACTGTTAAGATAAAGGTTATGGAAGATTCTCGTGTTGAGAGCATCAAGGAAGTAACCGATTATGACACCATAGTGTATTTCAAAGGCTTCAGCCTGAGCCCTGCGTTTTTTATAGAAGTAGGAGCGGGAATCGGTATTGAGATTTTTAAGGCGGAAGTATTTATAAAAATCAGTGTGGAAGCGACCTTTGTTTTTGGTGGTTATAATCTTGAGGACGACAGCTATGACGGGGCAAAGGTGGATTCCTTTGATTTCATGGCATCCATAGGCGTCAGAGTTGTTGCCTTCCTGTTTACATACGAATTGACCGGAGTGGGCTTTAGCAGGTCGTACGACGGAGATGAGGATAAATGGGAAAGCAAATGGATATTTTTAAATGATTATCTGCCTAAATCACGGATGGCTGTGTCCGCAGACGGCGAAGAGGGCTCGGGCATTAAACCGCCTCAAAGTCCCGCAGGCAAGCAGCGGCTGTACGGTGCAAGCACAGGCAATAAAATTATGAGAGCAAACAGCTTTGGTGATAATGAGCTGCCGTTTAAGCTTTCAAGCTTCACCGAGAGCTCGGCAAGTAAGCTTGCGGACGGTCTGAACTTGGGATATGACTACAAGCTGGTAACTGTGGGCAATAGAAACTTCTTGGTGTATTTGTATGCCCGTGATAATGCAGAGGGAATTCATGCCTCGATGCTTGTTCTTTCGGAATTGGCGGAGAATGAGGACGGATATGCCTTGGCAAGCCCTGTAACCGGTAATTCAGAGCTTTATACCGTGGATAATGACGCAACCGGAGATCTGGATTTCAGCGTATATGCCAATTCGGACAATATTTATATCACCTGGCTTAGCTATGTAAAAGATTATGCTCTTTCCACCACAGGCTCCGCACTGAAGGGCGCAGTGGAAAATATGGAGCTCAAGCGTGCGGTATTTAATGTCAGT
>DHUT01000092.1:14281-21179 GCA_002409285.1 Firmicutes bacterium UBA5227
ATGCGGAATATGATGAAGCAAGGGGTGAATACTATGCTTATGTTAATACTCTTTACAATACAGAAGCCACACAGAAGGTAGCCGGATATTTAATGGATTCATGGGATGCCCGTGCCTACACGGAGGGCAAGAGCAGTACGGTTTCCGGAATAATTTATACAGGCAGCGGCGAAGAACTGAAATTTGCTTTTGATACCAAAACCAACGGCAGAGTTGTAGATATAAGCACTGCTAAGGTAAGTGAAGATACTTATTGGATTTCATATGTAACCGAAAACAATATTGTTACTGAAGACAGTAAGGATTATGCAACGGTGAAGCGATTGTTTATTGCGGAAGTTAAAAACAATAACGGAGATGTCAATAAAATCACTCCCAAGCTGATTAAAAAGATTATTGATTATGATAACAATACAGAAAAAGAGGGTGAATTAAACGGCAGTGAGTTGGTTAAAGAAATTGACAATCCCACAATCGGCACCGTCAATTTGCTGTCCGGGAAACTCAGCAACGGTGGTGACGATGAGAACTTCCTTGTCTTTGACTTTTCGGGCAATACCTATATAATCGGAGAGGCTTCCATTAAGTCACTGTTAAATTCCGGTGCATTTGAAGCAAAGCCGCTGTTTGAAACCAATGACGGTCAGGCCTCGGGCAAGACTGAGGTAAACTTTGGTACAGACGGAGCCGGGAATGTTTCGGTTGTTTATGTCTCCAAGGTGGAGGGAACCACAAACAATGCATTGTTTGTGTCAAAATACGATACCGAAGCAGAAAAATTCGGTGCAGGACAAATGCTGTCCATGCGTCATATGGATGTGTATGAATACAGTTACGGAGAAGGCAAGAGCTGGACTGAGGAAGAATTGGAAAAGGCTTATTACGGTGAATTGGAGAGCAAAGATATACCAAAAGGCTCCATGAGCACATTCTCCTTCTCAAATATTCAGGTGGCCTTCGGAAAAGAAAAAACAAACGAGGAAGACGGCTCCTTCCTGATAATTACAACGGGAACCATGAGCGAGCTTAAAGATGCCGATGGTTACGACACGAAAATTATCGACCCGAACAGAGAGCCTGATGTGGGTTTCTACGCCCTAAACTTTGGAGTGGAGCATCCTGCAATCGGTGAACAGGAAGTAAAGTTCTTTATTAATAATTTTATAGAAGGCAGTGTACTGGACACGGAAAGAATTGCATTTAAAAACACCGGTGACGTTTCCTTCAGAGCAAGTGAAGAACATCCCGCAACCGTTAAAATGTATGCGGGTAAGTTAGGAGCTACATCGGTGATTAAAGAATGGACTGTCAAAGAAACTGTTTTGCCCGGCAAAATGACGGTGCTGGAAAATGGTCGTACAAGTGAGCTGCCTGAAATGGGTGCAGGCTCCGTGTTCTACCTTGAAATAAACGAACATGATTATTACAAGGAAAGTGGTGTTGTCAGAAGCTCCTCCACAAAGGATACTTGCCCCTTGAACGTTGAAGAAAAAACAGATATAAAGCTCGGAGATAATATTATCCGGGAAGTTATAAATGCGGAAGGAAACAATGTTGTTATATTTGTGGATTTCTGGGTTCAGAATGTGGGAAGCAAAAATTCCGACAGCACATACGTGCAGTTCTCTTATAAATCCGGAGAAGATGATGACGAATTGATATTTACTCCACTTGATATCACCGCCGGAGACCTGAAGGTAGATGATCAGGTTGAGCTGAATATAATGAGAGCTATGTCCTTTACAGAAGACAAATCCAAGGGTATCTTAGAGCTTAAGGGCAATGACGGAACCGGAATCAAAAGTGGTTACGGACGACGTGTCCATGGAAATATCATTGTACCTAAAGATGTATTTAACATTCTTACAGAAGGAAGCTTTAACTTAAAAATCGAAGCATTTGACGGAGAATACTGTGAGACAGGTGAAAATGCAATTGTTTCATCAACAGGTGAGCATAACAATCTGAATAACTACCGGGTTATCCCCATATTGCCGGTGACATTCTTTAGCACAGCGGATAACATTGCAATACCAATGGGTAATGTTTATAAGATGCCTGTGGGATTATCCTCCACAAGCAAAACCTCAAGAGTTAGCGCAGAAGAATTTGCAGAGGAAGAAGAATACTTATTGGGAACCGTATATTACGACTACAGCGGTTATATAAATATGATGGGAAGCAGGCAAGGCTCCGGCATCATGCGAATAATTGATTCCAACACCAACAGCTTCAAGGACATTGCTTTTAAAACAGAAATAGGTGACGGTATTAACATATATTCAGACAATGGTATATTTACTTTCTATAATGCTCTCAATAATCCCTATAATCCTGATAATCCGGGTCAAAAGTGGGAGTTTACAGACAATATTATAGAATGGGGCAACCCTCCTGCGATGCCTCTCAGAGGAGACATGAGCTTCGGTCAGAAGGATGCGTTTTTTACATTTGATACATTTGCAAATAAAATAGAGCTGTATTTTACGGGCGAAATAAAGGTGCAAAGTGATAAGTATCCCGAATACATTATGGGAAGGACAATTACAAGCGATAAATTAGCTGACGGAGAAGGTAAGGGCAAGGTTATTGATTTTACCGGAGGAAGCGAAGCTAATTTCAGATCCCACAAGGTGACAATCACGGTGATGAAGGGTGATGAGTTAAATCCGGCTGTATTCGATAAGATGAAAGAATATTATCCCGGTGAAATTCCCGTACCCGATACGGATAAAGGCGCCCCTGCTATACTTTGGTCACGGAACTGGCCCGACAAGGCATCCCTGCTTAAAGGCAGTGAGAAACTAATTGTCTCAGCATTTATCTATGACCCTACGGGGATTGCTTCCGTAGAATTCAACGATATGGTAATCAATCAAAGCTCAGCAGAAGCTATTGAAGAGATAACAAGCCTAGAAAAAATAACGGAAGAGCTTTGGAGAGTGGATTTTGAATTTTCCGAAAATGAATATCATAAGCTAAAGACAGCTGACATCTCTAACAATATTTCTTATGATTACTTTGTTTTAGATTGCTTTGAGAATCCTGTTGACGATGAGGCAGTATCGGAGGCCCCTGATTTAAAGGTTGAGATTGCAGATGAAAACGGAAATGCAATAATTGGTGGTACATCGGAGGATGCTTATTTTAAAATAACATCAAATGGTTCCCTTGCAGATGCATCTGTATACAGGCTGCAGCGTGATGCCGGAAGTGAAAGCGGATACACGGAAACGAGAATCGGTGATGTTGAAGGCAAAATCAAAATTCCTGCCAACGGATACTACAGAGTTATATTGGACGGAGAGGACGGCAGCTGGAATCAAAGGATGCTGAGAGTTTTAATAGTAGATAATGCAAGTCCAATTATAAACTTCAGGGAAGAAACAACCAATACCTTTGAGTATGTAAATAAAGACATGCGTCATTTATTCTACTACGCAACAAAGGAAACAGGCGAAGTCGAAGACGGAGCTTCACCCGAAGAATCATTGGCTACAATAAACGAGGTATTTATTAACGGTAAAAAAATAGAAGATACGGAACCTGCAAAAACAATATCAGGCTATTACCATATAGCATATGGCGGAAAATATACCTTTAAAGCAACAGACAGTTCCGGCCGAGACAGCAGCTTAAGCTTGGAAATCAACAATTTTAAGGTTATTCTTAAGGAAGGATTTATAGCATCAGTAAAGTCTTCCACAAATCAGGGGAAAAACAACGGGGAGATTAAATTCGATTTTTCTGAGATATTCGGAGGAAATTACGCAAACACGGCTATAGATGAAGGTGAAGGGGTATACTTCGGCTCATACAAAGCTGCGGTTGTTGAGGCGGAATCTGAATTTAAAGGAAGCCTTGATTCTCCGGAGGCAAAGGAATACTTTAATAATATTGACTGGCGCGACACAGAAGCCTACACAGGCATATCTCCCGGCGAATATGTAATCTATGTAAGGGACGCAACAGATGTAGACTTTGAAAGAAATTCAACTATAGCTTCTCTTAAGGTAACTGTGGAGGATGAATCCTTAGGTGCACAGATATACAGCACAGCTACAGCCAACAAAGAAAAAACAGACGGGAAAATAAGAGTGTATCCCGAATCCAAAATCGAAGAACCCGAGTATCAGGTAGCATTAGCCTATGTGGGAGATTCCGAACCGGCTTCTTTTGCAAAGCCCTCGGATCAGATTTTTGAAGAATGGCTGGAGGTTGAAGAAATTGACGTTAACAACGGCAGGAAAAAATACATCGAAATTACCGTTCCGAAAGAAGGATGGTACCAGGCAGCCGTCAAAACTAAAGATATGGATACGACTGCAAATGAAAACGACGTATTTATGGAATTTGTTCAGGTAAAGGTAGCCCGCAGATACATAACTGCAGAATTTGAAAGCTACGCAACAACCACACGTGAAAAAGACGACGGTATAATTACGGTGTATCCCGATTCAGTCCTGAATGATGCAAGGTATGAAGCAGCCGTAGTATATGTGGGAGATACTCAGCCCGAAGAGCTGATAAGCTTCTTGGAGGATATTTTCAGGTGGAAGGATGTTACAGAAACCGATGAAGACAACAACCCGTATATCCGGTTAGGCGGTCTTCAGGCCGGCTGGCATCAGGTAGCCGTTAAAACAGCAGATGTGGATGCAGCTTCCGATGAGGATGAAATACACATGTTCCTGGTTGAAGTAGAAATAGGCAACAAGTACGTGGAGGCAACAATTGAAAGCGCGGGTACAACCACTCAATACAAAAATGACGGTAAAATAACCGTATATCCGAAATCGGTTATTAAGAATCCTGAGTATGAAGCTGCTTATGCATACAGGGGAGACGCTCAGCCGGCGGATACGCTGAAGCCCTCTGATGAAATCTTTGAAAGCTGGCTGCCTGTTAACAAAACAGACGGCGAAGGACAAAAATACATTGATTTTACCGAGCTTCAGCCCGGCTGGTACCAGATAGCCCTGAAGCTCAGAGATATGGATGTTGTTTCCGAAGAGGATCAGGTTTATGTTGATTTAGTTGAAGTGAAAAAAGGTCATGTTTCAAGTTCTCGACCGAAAAAAGAAACAACTGCTGAAATAGAAGAAAATGAAACAGAGATTATCCTTAATTATGAAGGCGAATTCTCTGATATTAACGAAGAAACAGCAGCATGGCTGAAGGAACAAAACAAAACGAAAAATATTATTGTAATTTCAGACAGTGTTTACGTGGTAATACCAAAAGGTGTTTTGAAGGAAGACGGCAGTATTAACAGTATGGTGGCAAATACATCGGATATCCAGGACCTTGAATACAGTACCGTTTATTTTGAAGACGCAGAGCATAACATTAAGCCTGTTCCATTCAGTTTGATTTCTGATAAGGTTATGTATATAGCCAAAGAGCAGGGAATTTACGGTATCACGGAAAACAGAAAGGATTTTGATGATATTGAAAACCACTGGGCATATGACTACATTAATTTTGTAACCACAAGAGGGATTTTTGCAGGTGTCGGTCAGAATAAATTTGCTCCCGACGATGTTATGACAAGAGCTATGCTGGTTACAATCTTAGGAAAGTTATCAAATATTTCCGCAACAAATAATATTGAAAAAAGCACATATTTCAGTGATGTTGAAAATGGCTCATATTATGCTCCTTATGTGGACTGGGCACATACAAACGGCATCATAAACGGATACGGCAACAACCTGTTCGGTACAGGTGACCCGATTACACGTGAGCAGATGTGCGTGATGATTTACAACTATATTAAAATTGAAGGGTTGGATATGAATTATGTACGACCTTTGCATAAGTTCAACGATGCATACGGCATAAGCTCCTGGGCAGTGGAAGCTGTTGAATACTGCTATCAGGCAGGTATTATTTCAGGCAAGGGAGATAATTTCTTCAAGCCGGAGGATACAGCTTCAAGAGCGGAAGTTGCCACAATAATTACAAACTTAATCAAAGCGGTCTTTTCAAAATAGTATCATCGGCTAAACTAAAAACAGCCGTATCAGATTGATTTTTCTCAATCTGATACGGCTGTAATTTATACATTCAATTTAAAACAAGCTGTAACAACTGATACATTGCAGAAGCCACCGCTTTGACAGCTCTTTTGGATTTGACAAAGGGATATGCCAAACACGAAAGCGAAACGCTGATTGAAACCATCAAATCAAGAAGAAGCGTCATCACGGCAAAATCCACACCAGATGATGTGATGCGTCAGGAAGGGGTTATTTCCGAAGCTCTGGGCAGGATTGCCATGGTAACGGAGCAATCCCGAATTAAAAGCAAACCAAACCTATATCAAAACCATGGACGTGGTGCAGACCTTTGAAAACATGGTGCGCACCAGCCGCCTGATTCACAACGACAGCGTGACTAAATTAAACCGTGAAATCCGCATGTTCCCGGTCTCTGCGATTGCCGGAATGCTGGATTTTGGGCAAAGAGAATATCTTGTGGAGCAGGCTGATAAGGCGGATATGCCCAGCATGAAATGAGGTGCCCTATGCGAAAGAAAGTGTATGGCCTGATTCTATGCGTTGTCCTGCTTTTTTCCCTTCCTCTCCCCGCATATGCTGCCAATCGGGTCGATACCATGGATATGACGTACAGGTGGGATTTTCAGATGGTGCCATTCTTGCCTATTTGACGTGTCATTTTACTGAAGAAGCCTTCTACCATATTGAGCCAAGAACCATGCGTTGGAGTAAAAACAAATTCGAAACGATTAGGAGTATCATTTAAATATTCCTGGGTTTCTCTTGATGTATGGGCAGAATGGTTGTCTAAAATGATTCGAATTTTATCTCCTTTAGGATATTTTTCATCTATTTTTTTGAGGAATTCCACAAAATCACTGCTTTTATGTGTGTCA